>JANOTV010000103.1:0-6568 GCA_031416495.1 Gemmatimonadota bacterium | reverse complement strand
CGCCGACCTCATGCGCACGCAGAAGCTGCTCGAGCGCCATTTCCGCGACATGCAGGACCTCGAGTTCACCGTCGAGCGCGGCAAGCTCTTCCTCCTGCAGACGCGCATCGGCAAGCGCACGGCCGCGGCGGCCGTGCGCATCGCGCGCGACCTCGTGAGCGAGGGGTTGATCTCGCGCCCCGAGGCGATCCATCGAGTGCCCGCGCAGCAGCTGGACCAGCTGCTGCATCCGGTGATCGACACCGCATCGCGCATTAGCGCGCTCTGCGTGGGATTGCCGGCGAGCCCGGGCGCGGCGAGTGGCGTCGCCGTGTTCGACGCCGATGTCGCGGAAGCGCGCGCGGCGCGCGGCGACGCCGTGGTCCTCGTGCGCGACGAGACGACGCCAGAGGACTTCCATGGGATCGTCGCCGCGCGCGCGGTGCTCACGGCGCGCGGAGGCATGACGAGCCACGCGGCCGTCGTCGCGCGCGGCATGGGCAAGTGCGCCGTGGTGGGCTGCGCCGGCATCCGCGTGAACGTCTCCCAGCGGCACTTCACGGTCGGTGAGCTTCAGGTGAACGAAGGCGACTGGATCACGCTCGATGGCGGCACCGGCGAGGTGTTCCTCGGCGACCTGCCGACGATGCCGAGTGAGGTCATGCGTGTGAACGCTGGCACGCTCAAGCCCGAGGATGCGCCGGTGTACCGCGGCTTCGCCGAGCTGCTCGGATGGGCCGATGCGCGCCGCCACCTCAAGGTGCGCGCCAACGCCGACACACCGCACGATGCGCGCGTCGCGCGCGGCTTCGGCGCCGAAGGCATCGGCCTCTGCCGCACCGAGCACATGTTCTTCGATGGAGATCGCATCCACACCATGCGCGAGATGATCGTCGCGCATGATGAAGGCGGGCGCCGTCGTGCGCTCGCGCGCCTGCTACCGATGCAGCGCGCCGACTTCGAGGGGATCTTCGAGGCGATGGACGGCTACCCGGTCACCATCCGCCTGCTCGACCCGCCGCTGCACGAGTTCCTTCCGCATGGCGGCGAAGAGGCCAAACTCCTCGCGCGCACGCTCGGCGTCACGCGCCGGGACCTCATGCGCATCGTCGACACGCTGCGCGAGACCAACCCGATGCTCGGCCATCGCGGCTGCCGCCTCGGCATCACGTATCCGGAGATCACCGAGATGCAGGCGCGCGCGATCTTCGAAGCGGCGAGCAGCGTGGCGAAGCGCGGCGTGATGGTGCATCCCGAGGTGATGATCCCGCTCGTGTCGAGCGTGAACGAGTTCACGCACCAGCGCGCGATCGTCGATCGCATCGCCGCGGCTGTGTTCGCCGAGCAGGGCATCACCGTGAAGTACCTCGTCGGCACGATGATCGAGTTGCCGCGCGCCGCGCTGACGGCGCGCGCGATCGCCAAGGAAGCGGAGTTCTTCTCGTTCGGCACCAACGACCTCACGCAGACCACGCTGGGGCTGAGCCGCGACGATGCGGGTCGGTTCCTTCCGCTTTATGTGGAGCGTGGCATCTACGCCGACGACCCCTTCCAGGTCCTCGACGTTGAAGGTGTCGGGCGGCTCATCGAAATGGCCACGGTGGATGGCCGCGCGGCGCGCCCCGGGCTCAAAGTGGGCATCTGTGGTGAACATGGAGGCGAACCGCGCTCCGTGGCCTTCTGCCACCAAACAGGGCTCGATTACGTGAGCTGCTCGCCCTTCCGGGTGCCGATCGCGCGATTGGCCGCGGCGCAGGCCGTGCGGACGTGAAGCTCCCCGACATTCGATATCGCCGCAGCGACATCTGAGGGCGCGATGGGTTATATTGAGAAACTCTCACAAGAGCCATAATGATCAACGAATTCGAGTTCGTCGACGGTACACGCAGCTACGTCTGCACGGTGGAACAGCGCAAGGGTCCGGAAGCGGAGTCCTGGTGGTGGTTCGCCGTCTCGGGCGATGCCCAGCGTTACGCCCCCTTCCGCGCCGCGCGCGGAGACACCAAGGCGTCGGTGCAGCAGCGCATCGTGGAGTTCTACACGAACCGCCTCTTCCAGCTCACCCAGCCGACGCAGCGTGGCTCGCACTGGAGCAAGAAGAAGGCGCCAGAGGCCGCCGCGCCCGCCGAAGCCGCGCAGCCCGAGTAAGTAAGCCATCGTGCGGTGAATGAGCAGTTCAAGCCGCGCAGTCCTCTACGCATTCATCGCACTGCTGCTCGGCCTAGCGCTGGGCATCGCCGTGTCGCTCGCATCCTCTCCATCCGCGCTCACGAGCGTCGCGTGGATCGAACCCGTCGGGCTGCTGTGGGTCAACGCGATCCGCATGACGGTGATCCCGCTGATCGTCGCGTCGCTCGTGGTCGCGGTGAGCGACGCGGGCGCCCGTGCGATGGGACGCCTCGGCACACACGCCTTCATCGTCTTCGTGCTGCTGCTCAGCGCGATCGCCGCGCTCACCGCACTCGCCGCGCCGATGATATTCGACCGTCTGGCGATCGACGCAGCCGCCGCCGAGTCGGTGCGCAGCAGCGTCGCGGCGGGCACGCCGCTCCCGGCGATGCCCTCGTTCGGCGACTGGCTCGTGAGCATCGTGCCCGCGAATCCCATCAAGGCGGCAGCCGATGGTGCGATGCTCCCGTTGGTCGTGTTCACACTCGCCTTCGGGCTCGCACTCGGCCGCGTCGAGCAGACGCGCCGCGAAGCCGTCGTCGGATTCTTCCGCGGCATCGCCGACGCAACAACGGCGATCATCGGGTGGATCCTCGTGCTCGCACCGTTCGGCGTGTTCTCCCTCGCCTTCACCGTGGCAGCGCGACTCGGCACGGACATCATCGGCGCCGTGGGGTTCTATCTGGTCGCGTACTCCGCGATGCTCGTCGTGGCGACGGCGGTCGTGTATCTCGCCGTCGCGCTCTTCGCGAAAGTGCCGCTCTCGCAGTTCGCGAAGGCCGCACTCCCTGCGCAGCTCGTTGCCGTGACCACTCGCTCGTCGATGGCCGCATTGCCGGCGATGGTGACGAGCGCAGAGGAGACGCTCAAGCTGCCGAAGACGGTGACCAGCTTCGCGCTGCCACTCGCCGTCTCGACCTTTCGGCTCAACCAGGCCGTGAGCTGGGTGGTGATGGCACTCTTCGCCGCCGCACTCTACGGGGTGGACCTCGGCGCGACCGCCGTGATGACGCTCGCGGTGACATCAGTGCTGATGAGCTTCAGCGTACCGGGGATCCCCAGCGCGAGTCTCTTTGTGGTGGCGCCGTTCTTCGCGAGCGTCGGGATTCCACCGGAAGCGATCGGCGTGCTGATCGCACTCGACCTGATTCCCGATGTTTTCAAGACGTTGTTGAACGTGACCGGCCAGCTCGGCGCCGTCACGATCATTGCTGGAAGAGGGGTGAGGGGCGATGGGTGATGGCCCGCATCCACCTTCCACCTTCACTCAGAACCCCGCGCGCTTCCATTTCCCGATCGTATCCCGCACCAGATCACGCACGCGAACGACCACCTCGCGATAATACCGCTCCGCCTGCGTCTGATCGAAGTTCGTCGGCCACCCCTCGCCCGCCTTGTAGAGCGTGATCGCCGACGGGAACGGCACCGCGCTCCATGCGCCCGGTGCAGGATTTGCCGTCGCCATGTCCGGGCCGGTGTAGCGCGACTTCTGCACGAGCGATGAATCGATCGCCTGGATGAACGCCGTCTCGTTGATGCCGGCGTGACCGCCGTCCGTGCCGAACACGCGCGCCGTGACATCGCTCGCGAGCGACCACCAGTTGATCACGAGCGTGTTCACGCCGCGCTCCAGCGCGACGTCGCGCGCGATCTCTGTCAGGACGGCGGTCTGTCCGCCGCCATGACCGTTCACGATGATGATGTCGCGGAATCCGTTCTTCGCGAGACCGTCAAGCACCGCGCGCACGTACGGGCGGAACGCCTCCTCGGGGATATGCGTCGCCCCTGGATACGGCGCCATCGAACCCGTGATGCCGTAGGAGATGTTCGGCGCGATGAAGGCATTGATGCCCACGTCGCCGGCGATGTCGCGCGCGATCGCGATCGGTGCCGTGTTGTCGGCACCGTTGTTCGCGACGCCATGCGGCTCGAGCGTGCCCACCGTGAGGATCACAGTGCGCACGCGTGCCGGCACCCACTCGGCAAATTCCATCCAGTTGAGGTCGTTCATCTGTCGCGTGCGGGGCGCCTGCGCGGCGAGATCGCCGGCAATGAATGCCAGCAGGACGAACGAGAGTCGTGAGAGGCGCATCGATGGATCCAGTCATGGGGGATGTGAAGCACGCAGCTGACCGACCGTTCAATACTATCGTTCGCGCCGCGGGTCCGGAGGGCCGTAACTTCCACGGATGACAAACACACTCCGAAAGAACGTCGTCAGCGCGAACGGTCCCGCTGCCATCGGCCCCTACTCACACGCCGTCTGGGCGGGCGACCTGCTCTATCTCTCCGGCCAGACGCCGATCGACCCCGCGACCGGCCGCCTCATCGACGGTGACGTGCACGCGCAGACGCTGCGCGTGTTCGCGAACCTCAAGGCGGTGCTCGTCGACGCCGGGCTCTCGATGGATCAGGTCATCAAGTGCAACGTGTACCTCACGAGCATGACCGACTTCGCCGCGATGAATGGCGCGTACGGGACCTGCTTCTCGGAGCCGTTCCCGGCGCGGACCACGGTGGCGGTCGCGGGGCTGCCGCTCGGGGCGTCCGTGGAGATCGAAGTCGTGGCCCGCCGCGTGACGGCCTGACCCACCCTTGCTAATATCAACATATCTAGATATGTTGATGTATGATCTCAGTGCTCACCGCCAGCACCCTCTCTGCGCCTGAAGAGAGTCTCGCGCGCCACGCGAGCCTCTTCCGGGCGCTCTCCGATCCACGCCGCCTGCGGATCATGGATCTGCTCCGCAGCGGTGAGCAGTGCGTCTGCGACCTGCAGAGTGACTTGGCCTGCGGCCAGTCCCTGCTCTCCTTCCACCTGAAGACCCTGCGCGACGCCGGCCTCGTCAGCCTGCGCAAGGAAGGCCGCTGGTCGCACTACCAGCTCGTTCCCGCCGCATTCGAGCACGCCGAGCAGGCGATCGCCGCCTATCGCGTTCCGGCACATGCGCGACGACGACTTCCCGTGAGCTGCTGCAGATAGCCCTTCCAGACTGCCAGTACCGATTCGATCCCCGTCCCATCTTCTCATCCCACGCACCTCTTCGGGTCAATCCCATGCCATCCGATTCGATTCACACCCTCGTTCGCGCCCGCTACGGAGCCGCTGCCACCCGCGTCGCCTCCGGTGAGACTTCTTCTTGCTGCGGCGCGAGCTGCGGCAGCGATGATGACGCAGCCGGCAAGGATCCCATCACCTCCGACCTCTACAAGGCATCAGAGGTCCAGGGCATTCCGGCGGCGGCCGTGCTCGCGTCTCTTGGCTGCGGCAACCCGACCGCGCTCGCCTCGCTCGGAGAAGGCGAAGTCGTGCTCGATCTCGGTTCAGGCGGCGGCATCGACGTGCTCCTCTCGGCGCGGCGCGTGGGACCGACGGGCCATGCGTACGGCCTCGACATGACCGACGAGATGCTCTCCCTCGCGCGGCGCAACGCTGAGGCAGCCGGCGCGACCAACGTCACCTTCCTCAAGGGACAGATCGAGCAGATCCCCCTCCCCGACAACTCGGTCGACGTGATCATCTCGAACTGCGTGATCAATCTCGCGGCCGACAAGCCGCAGGTCCTGCGCGAGGCGTTCCGTGTGCTCAAGCCGGGCGGCCGCTTCGCCGTGAGCGATGTCATAGTGCGCGGCGAAGTGCCCGCGGATGTGCGCCGCTCGATGGAGCTCTGGGTCGGCTGCATCGCAGGCGCGCTCGAGGAACAGCAGTTCCTGCAGCTGCTCGGCGAGTCCGGCTTCGTGAGCCCGTCGATCGAGCCCACGCGCATCTACAAGGCAGAGGATGCACGCGCGTTCCTCAAGGATGCCGGCCTCGACACCGATCGCATCGCTGATGCTCTCGATGGCAAGTTCTGCAGCGCCTTTGTGCGGGCGATCAAGCCCATGCTTGCGGCATGACCTGTACCGTGAACTGCGTCCGGAGCATCGCTGCCGCGAATAGGCTCACCGCGGGACGGGAATTCCAATCATGGTGGCCCCTGGGGCGAGTATGGACTTAGCCGATCAGCCCTTGAGCAACGTGAGGATTTCATCTACAGACGCCTTGGCGTCGCCGTACAGCATGCGCGTCTTCGGCTTGAAGAAGAGCGGATTCTCCACGCCGGCGTATCCCGCGCCACGTCCACGCTTGAACACGATGCAGCTTCCCGCCTCCCACGCGGGGAGCACCGGCATGCCGGCGATGGGACTGGACGGATCGTCGAGCGCGCTCGGGTTCACGATATCGTTGGCACCAATAACGAGCACCACGTCCGTCTTCTCGAAGTCTTCGCTGATCTCGTCCATTTCGAGCACGATGTCGTATGGCACATTCGCCTCGGCCAGCAGCACGTTCATGTGTCCGGGAAGCCGACCGGCGACCGGATGAATGGCAAATCGCACCTGCGTGCCTCGCTTGCGCAGAAGATCCACGATTTCGCGC
>JANOTV010000102.1:0-2832 GCA_031416495.1 Gemmatimonadota bacterium | reverse complement strand
CGATCCAGAACGACATCCTCAAGGAGTACATGGCGCAGCACGCCTGGTGCTTCCCGATCGAGCCTGCGCTGCGCCTCATCGTCGACATGTTCGAGTACGGCGCGCTGCACGTGCCGCAGTGGAACACCGTCTCCATCTCGGGCTATCACATCCGCGAAGCGGGCTCCACCGCCGCGCAGGAACTCGCGTTCACCCTCGCCGACGGGTTCACCTACGTCGAGCGTGGCATCGAGCGCGGGCTGGACGTGGACGACTTCGCGCCGCGCCTCAGCTTCTTCTGGGACATCCATAACGACTTCTTCGAGGAGATCGCGAAGCTGCGCGCCGCACGGCGCATCTGGGCGCGTCACATGAAGGAGCGCTACGGCGCGAAGTCACCGCGCTCGTGGATCATGCGCTTCCATTCGCAGACCGCCGGTGTGACGCTCACGGCGCAGCAGCCGATGAACAACATCGTGCGCGTCGCGTACCAGGCGATGGCCGCGGTGCTCGGCGGCACGCAGTCGCTGCACACCAACTCGATGGACGAGACGCTCGCACTGCCCACGGAGCATGCGGTGCAGGTGGCGCTGCGCACGCAGCAGGTGCTCGCGTTCGAGACCGGCGTGCCCAACGTGCTCGACCCGCTCGGCGGCTCGTACTATGTCGAGAAGCTCACCGACGACCTCGAGCGTGAGGCAGAGGAGCTCTTCGTGCAGATCAACGAACAGGGCGGCGTGGTGCCGGGACTCGAAACCGGCTGGTTCCAGCGGAAGATCGCCGAGGCCGCGGCTCGCCAACAGTGGGAGATTGAGCAGCATCGTCGGCTCATCGTCGGCGTGAATTCCTTCCAGAGCGAGGAAGGCGAGCTCACCATCCCGTTGCTGCAATTCGACGAAGCCGCGGCGCGCGCGCAGGCCGACGCGCTCGCGAAGCTGCGGCAGACGCGCGACAGCGCGCTCTGCGAGAGCAACCTCGCGCGCCTCAAGCAGGCGGCGGCAGGGAAGGAGAACGTGGTGCCGTTCATCCTCGAGTGTGCGCGCAGCTACTGCACGCTCTACGAGATCCGCGCGGCGCTGGAGTCCGAGTTCGGAGCGTACCGCGAGCCGGTGTTCTTCTGACCGCAGTGGTGAAGAAGCGCAAGGGGAGACGGGGCGCGTCGGCGTTCTGGTGGGAGACGTACTTCGACGCCGGTTATCTGCGCGAATACGAGCCGTTGTTCGACCTCGTCGAGGACCGGCAGCAGGTCGGCCGGCTCATCGACCTGCTCGAGCTGCCGTCGGGATCGCGCGTGCTCGACCTGCCATGCGGCCAGGGGCGACACGCGCACCTGCTCGCGGAGGCGGGCTATGACGTCGATGGGGTGGATCTCTCGAAGCACCTGATCGACGTCGCGAAGGAACGCGGCACCGGCAGAACCTTGCGGTATCGCCGCGGCGACATGCGTGTGCTGCCGGCGTCGTGGAGTGGACGGTTCGATGCCGTGCTCAATCTCTTCACGAGCTTCGGCTTCTTCGACGATGCGCGTGACGATGCGCGCGTGATCCGCGAGTGCGCCCGCGTGCTCAAGCCTGGCGGCCTGATGGTGTGGCAGGGCGGCAGTCGGGATGGCGTGATGGCGAAGTTCCTCGAGCGCGACTGGTGGACTACCACCGATGGTACGGTCATCGCGCAGGACCGGTCGTTCGATCCGCTCAGCGGCTTCCTGACCATCGAGTCCACATGGCAGGGACCGAAGCGCCCGACGGAACGCCGGCGTCACCGCATCCGGCTGTACACGGCCTCGCGGCTCGCGGAGATCATGCGCGATGCGGGCCTGGTCGTCGAGCAGTCCTGGGACTCGTTCAACGACCGCCCGCTCACGCGGCGATCGAGCGAGATGATGCTGATCGCGCGGAAGGAAGGCTGACCGCCAGGGTGTCGGCCGGCGCATCGTGCGTGGGGGAGCCACACCGATGATCGATATGCCCCCCGTCGCCCCTCAGGTGCAGGAAGCTCAGGCGCAATCGCGCTTCGAGTGCGGCGGGGAGTTCATCACCGCGATCAACTTCCGCCGGCATCGGCCGGCGACGGAGCATCCCGCGCAGGAAGCGCTCGAGGCCGCGTCCGAAGCGGCGGGCCTCACCCGGTCGCGCACCAACGTCGATGTGCTGCGGTCGTACATGCGGCTGAAGGTCGGCGGCCAGTGCACCGAGGCTGATCGCCGGGAGTCGGAGCGACTGCTCCGCGCGCAGAAGTTCGTCGCATCAGCGACCGTCACCGCGCGCCGCGTGGCGCCAGGCCGTGTCCTCATCCGCGTGGACATCGTCGATGAATGGCCGTACGTCCTTGGCGGCACGGTGCAGGGATTGCGCCCGACATCGGTCCGCTTGGGCAGTGTGAACCTGAAGGGACGCGGCACCACGGCGATCACCTCGTTCGAGAACGGACGGAATTATCGGACGGGATACGGACTGCAGCTGGAGCAGTACGGACTCGTCGGCCGGCCCGCCTTCATGGCCCTGACGCTAGAGCGCAGGCCGATCGGCGGAACGATCGCTCTCGAGGCATCCGAACCGTTCATCACCGACCGCCAGCGGAACGCCTTCCACGTCAGCCTCATCGAGGAGACGCGCTATGTGACGCTGGCACGCCCGAACGAGGACGACGCGGCTGTGAGGACGGAGCGCGCGGCGTACGACATCACATGGGTCACGCGCGTGGGATCGTTTGGGCGTGAAGGCATGGTGGGGCTCGTCGGTGCCGGCTTCATGAGGGAGGAGTCCCGCCCCGGTGAGGAGAGCGTCATCGTCTCCGACACCGGCATCGTCAGCACGCTCGACAACGAACTGACCGGCCGGTACCAGGCCTACG
>JANOTV010000101.1:0-3722 GCA_031416495.1 Gemmatimonadota bacterium | reverse complement strand
CACGGGCTTATCCGGCATCTGGATGATGTTCCAGGTCGGCGCGATCAGCAGCAGCGCCATCGCCACCATGCGCACCCGGGCCACCACGAACTCACCCTCGACGCCGGCGGCGGCGAGCGAGGGGTCGGGCCGCAGCCACGAAGTCGTGGAGACGACCTCGTGCGGATGGGTGGCGGAGAAGACCCCGGAAAGCATCCACAAGTGTCCCATGAAAGCCGCGGGATGGCAAGGTGGTGCGCGACTCGCGCCAATGATGTGGAGCGACGCATCAACGTGCTGCGCGACGAATCCGGCAAACTCGGGACCACACTCGCGAAGAGCGAGAGAGTGAAGAACCTCTCTTCGAGCTCGCCCGCCACGATGGCCGATAGCTCCAGCTCATTCTCGCGGCGGGTTTTCGTTTGATCGTTGTCGTTCATGTCCGACAATCGAGTGGCCGACAACCGGCCACCGGCTACTTGGCCGTCAATCTCCCGTAATCCGCGCTTGCGGTGGAATCTCGCGCAATGCGGAACATCATCGCAGCAAGCTGTTCTGGTGTGACATTGTGCGCCGTCAATATGGAGTCGGTCTTCGTCGGAGCATAGTTGATGGCGTTGGAGATCTCCGCGGCGTGACGAACCTCGGTCGATGCAGTCTCGACGAATGCCGGAGTATCGGCAGCTGAATCGTCCTTTGCTGAGCCCGCGCAAGCCGAGAGGAGCAGGATGGCCGCGACAGCGGCAATGCGATGTGATTTCATTGTCTTGTGCCTTAGTTGTTCGGACGCTTCGTACGAGCGGCGCTCGCAGAGTCTGCACGCTTGCCACGCGCCGCTGAACCGGCGTCGTCGGGGCGGTTACCCTTGCTCGCCTCGTCGCTGCGACCGCGGTTGCCATCGACCTTGCCATCGACCTTGACCTTTTCCTTGTCCTTGTCCTTGTACTTGTCCTTGTACTTGCCCTTGCCACGTGCGACATGCTCGGCCTTGATCGCTGCGGCGAGCTCACGCCCGCGCAGGCCCTTGTCGAGCTGCGACTGCACGAAGGCGCCGAAGTTGTCCGTGGGGCCGTGCTCGCGCGCGGCGTCACGATGCGCGACGAGGATCTCGTCGACTTCCTGCGGCGGCAGGTTGCGGCCGGCAAGGACGTCGAAGATCGAGCGCACTTCGCTCTCGGGGACGCCGGCCTTACGGATCTCGTCGGCGCGCCCCGGCATGCCGAACACCTTCTGAAGCCATTCGCGGCTCGCCTGGTCCTTCTCGGCGCTGGTCTGGGCGTACGCCGACACCGCCACGCTCATGAGCGCGGCGATCACAATGAATGAGCGCATGATTCCTTTCTTCTCGGTGAGGGATATGGGCCACGACTGCCGTGAGACCGCCACGGGCGGAGCACCATCCTGAAGCCTACCCCGACGAGTGTGAAACGGCCCGATTCACACTTTGAGGATGATGCCGCGCCTGTTCAGAACGACCAGAATACCGAACCAAAGAGCCACAAACAGCGCCGCATACGCCAGTGAGGCATTTCGCGGCTCGAGCACCATCGCGAACAGGTGGTATATCGTCCCCTGCAGCGAGGCCACGTCCCCGCCCCGTTCGATCTTGATCAGCGACCCGACCGTGCGCGCCATCATCCCCGACCCCACGAACGCGACGATGGGATTCACCCCGTAGATGACGAACGGCCGCGTCCACCAGGTGACCCGCTGCACGTCGGTGATCCAGAGGATCGTCGCGAGCGCGACGGCGGCCATGCCGCCCGTGAACATCACATAACTGGAAGTCCACAGCGACTTGTTGATCGGGAACGACCAGTGCCAGATCAGGCCGATGACCATCGCCATCGCGCCCACCGCGAACAACCCGCTCAACCGCTCGGCGAGCGGCGTCGCACGGGCAAGCCAGCGGCCCGTGAAGACGCCGAGCATGACCGTGCCGATCGCAGGGATCGTCGAGAGCACACCCTCCGGATCCCAGGTGCGCGAATTCCGCCAGAGATGCCCATCGAGCAGCGCGCGATCGACCCACGCCGCGAGCGTCTGCCCCGGCGTGTCGAGCCAGAGCGCGCCGATGCCTTCCTGCCCCGGCACCGGCAGCAGCGTCATCGCGAACCAGTAGCCGAGGAGCAGCACCGCGAGGATGACGACCTGCTGCTTGAGCGTCGTGCGCAACGTGAACAGCGCGCCGAAGAGATAGGCGATCGCGATGCGCTGCAGCACGCCCGGGATGCGGATCTCCGTGAACCGACTCATGGGCCAGAACGGAAATGCGGCGAGCGCGAGCCCAAGCAGGAAGATGATCGCCGCGCGGCGGACGACCTGCCGCATGAGCGCGCGGTCGTCATCGCCCCGCTTGCGTCGGCCCTCGAGCGAGAGATGCGTCGTGATGCCTACGATGAAGAGGAAGAACGGGAAGATGAGATCCGTCGGCGTCCAGCCGTGCCACGCCGCGTGCGTGAGCGGCGGGTAGATCGCGCCCCAGCTCCCGGGGTTGTTCACGAGCAGCATCGCCGCGATGGTCATGCCGCGGAAGACGTCGAGTGCGAGCAGGCGCTCGCGCATTGCAGTTGCTGCCGGGGCCGTGACCATGTTCGAACATCACGCGTTCCGTGCAGACAGTCAACCTCCGTGGCATCGTTGGCCATGTCCCTCACACCGGCCATCGTCGTCGGCTCCGGCATCACCGGTGGAGGGGCGACGCGTGCATGGCGAGCAGCGCGTGCCAGAATCCTTCGATCACCTGGACGCCGCCCGTACCCGCGCGCCGTATCGCCAGAGCGCGTCGCCCGCTGGTGCTTCTGGCGGAGGCGGTGGGGATCTTCGCGGAGGCGGTGGGGATCTTTCTTCGCGGAGGCGAAGGAACGATGAGACGGCGCCGGAAACGATGACACCCGATCGTTTCCGGCGCCTCTTCTTTCTCTCGTGTCTCCGCCCAACCCGAAGCTCCTCGACCAGCTCGCGGACGTGCTGCGCACCAAGCGATACAGCCCTCGCACAATCGAGGCGTACTCCGGGTGGGTGCGACGGTACGTGCGCTTCCACGCGTTGCAGCATCCGCGGACCCTCGACGCCGCGCACATCAAGTCGTTCCTGACGCACCTCGCGAGCAGCGTGCGCGTGAGTGCGGGCACGCAGAATCAGGCGATGGCGGCCCTCCTCTTTCTCTATCGCGAGGTGCTCGCGATCCCGATGGGACCGCCGCAGGGGGTGACGCCCGCGAAGAAGTCGGTCCACGTGCCGACGGTCCTTGCGATCGAGGAAGTCGAACACGTGCTCGCCGAGATGAACGGCACCACGCGACTGATGGCGTCGATACTGTATGGCAGCGGCCTGCGGCTGAGCGAGTGCTGCCAGTTGCGTGTGAAGGACCTCGACGTGGCGCGCGGCGAGATCCTGGTGCGGGCCGGGAAGGGCGGCAAGGACCGGCGGACGATGCTCCCGAGCGCGCTCGGACCGGAGCTGGAGCGCCACCTGAAGAGTGTGGCGCGTCTGCATGCCCGCGACCTGCGTGCGGGACACGGCGCGGTGCCGCTTCCGGGCGCGCTCGATCAAAAGCTTCCCGCTGCGGCGCGCGAGTTCGGCTGGCAGTGGGTCTTCCCTGCGGCGCGCCAGTACGTGGAGCGCGGCACCGGCCTTGTGCGCCGGCACCATGTCCACCAGTCGCACCTCCAGCGCGCCGTCACCGACGCCTCCCGCTCGAGCGGCCTGACCAAGCGTGTGAGCTGCCACACGTTCCGCCA
>JANOTV010000100.1:0-5806 GCA_031416495.1 Gemmatimonadota bacterium | reverse complement strand
CGCACCAGCACGTCCGCCACTTGCGTGTGGTCCTCACCCGCGAGTCTCACCCGCGAGCCTTGTCACCCGCGAGCGCTCTGGTCGGTATCTTCAGGGAACTCCATATCCGACCACCGTGACACCATGACCCGAATCGCCGCCGCATTCGCCCTCGTGGCTTTGCAGACAGTCGGAGCCCAGTCCCCGCGAGCCACGCCGGCGTCGAAGCCCGCGCTCGTGGTGTTGCTCACGGTGGACCAGCTCCGTCCCGACTATCTCGAGCGATGGGACAGCCAGTTCACGGGAGGATTCCGACGCCTCATGGACGGCGGCGTGTTCTTCACCCGGGGCGTGCAGGACCACGCGATCACCGAGACCGCACCGGGACATGCGTCCACGCTCTCGGGGCGCTTTCCCTATAGCACCGGCATCGGGAGCAACGCCGAGGGCGTGAACACCGCCGAGGCGCCGCTGGTGGGCTCCGCCGGCATCGGCGCATCGCCGTATCGGTTCAAGGGAACCACGCTGGCGGACTGGATGAAGTCCGCCGACCCGCGCACGAGGGTGCTTTCCGTCTCGCGCAAGGATCGCGGCGCCATCCTGCCCATCGGACGCGCCAAGCTGCCCGTGTACTGGTACGCGCCGGCCACCGGTCGTTTCGTCACGAGCACGTGGTATGCCGATTCGCTGCCGACCTGGGTGCAGGCGTTCAACGCCGAAGAGCGCCCGTTCAAGCGCTATGCGGGTCGCAGTTGGGATCTGCTGCTGCCGGAGTCGGCGTATCCGGAACCTGATTCGGTCGAGGTCGAGAGCGGCGGACAGGACTTCGTCTTCCCGTACCGGCTCGCGGCCGACTCGATGCGCGCCAACAACCTGCTGCAGATGTATCCGTGGATGGATGAGCACACGCTGGAGTTCGCGTGGCGCGGCGTGCGTGAGCTGAACCTCGGCGGCGGCCCGCAGACCGACCTGCTCGCGGTCTCGCTCTCGACCACCGACGCCATTGGGCACCGCTGGGGTCCGGACTCGCGTGAACTGCACGATCAGGTGGTGCGCCTCGACCGCATGCTCGGAGTCTTCCTCGACTCGTTGATCGCGCTGCGCGGCGCAGAGAATGTCGTGATCGCGTTCACTTCGGATCACGGCGTGGCGCCGAACCCGGACATCAAGAGCGCCTGGGGCAACAACGCCGGAGCAGGACGCGTGTTCTCCGATGACTTCGATGCCGCGATCGCCAAGGTGGCGCCGCTGGTGCAGCGCTCGGGCATCGATCCGTCGGCCTTCACGTTCAGCTGGCTGACGATGGAGATCGACCGTTCCAAGACCGTGGGCAAGGGGCGCGCGGTGCGCGAGATCGCGCGGGCCTTCGCGGCGGAGGCGAAGCAGGTGCCCGGCGTCATGAACGCGTATGTGATCGACGACCTCGCCCGCGCGGACACCGTGCGCGACGCCTACGCGCGCCGCTGGCTGCACATGGTGCGCCCGGGTGGCGAGACGCTCGTCGCCATCACCCTCAAGCCGTACTTCTACTACGGGCGTGGGAACGTCGCCACGCACGGTTCGCCGCACGACTATGATGCGCGGGTTCCCGTGCTGTTCTGGGGCGCTCGGTTCCAGCGCGGCGTCCGCGACAAGGGCAACGCGCGGGTGGTCGATATCGCACCCACGCTCGCCGCTCTGCTGGGCATAAAACCGGCGGAACGCCTCGACGGACGGGTAATCAAACGCGCCTTCGCTCCAACCAAGCCTTAGATTGCCTGGTATCAAGCGTGGAGGCGGGATTCGCTCCCGTCTCCCCATTCACATCCGTAATCACTTTCCGCATGCATGATTCGCTGTACTTCCAGGAACATCACCTCGCGACGCGCGAGATGGTCCGCGCCTTCGCCCGTACAGAAATCGCTCCAGTGGCGCGCCAGTTCGACGATGCCCAGGAGTTTCCCTGGGACAACGTGAAGAAGATGGCCGACCTCGGGCTGCTCGGCATCCCGTGGTCCGAGGAGATGGGTGGTGCCGGCCTCGACTCGATGTGCTTCATCATCGCCATCGAAGAGCTCGCCCGCGTGTGCGCATCGCACTCGATCACCATCTCTGCGCACACCACGCTCGGCACGTCTCCGATCGTCAACTTCGGCAGCGATGCGCAGCGCAAGCGCTTCGTCCCGAAGCTCGCGAGCGGCAGCGTCCTCGGCGGCTTCGGCCTCACGGAGCCGAACGCGGGCTCCGATGCCGGCGGCACGCAGACGCACGCGGTGAAGAAGGGCAGCAGCTACATCCTGAACGGCACCAAGCGCTTCATCACGCACGGCGGCGTCGGCGAGGTATTCATCGTCACGGCGGTGACGGATCCGACCCAGGGCACGAAGGGCATCTCCAGCTTCATCCTGACCAAGGAGACCTGCGATCTCGAGCGCGTGAAGAACCTGGGCATGGGACACGATGCGACGCTCCCGGCAATGAAGGGATTCCGCTCGGGCAAGAAGGAGGACAAGCTCGGCTGGCGCGCTTCGGACACCCGCGAACTGATCTTTGAGGACGTCGAGGTGCCGGCCGAGAATCTGCTCGGCGAGGAAGGACGCGGCTTCATCAACTTCATGAAGACGCTTGATGCGGGCCGCATCGGTGTCGCATCGCTCTCCCTGGGTCTTGCGCAGGGAGCATTCGACGAGGCGGTGAAGTACACGTCGGAGAGAAAGCAGTTCGGGAAGCCGATCGCCACTTTTCAGGGCGTCAACTTCCAGCTCGCCGACATGGCCACCGAACTCGAAGCGGCACGCCACATGGTGTATCACGCCGCATGGCTCGCCCAGAACGGACATCCGTACGGCCCGGAAGCCGCGATGGCCAAGCTCTTCGCGTCCGAGCTGGCGATGCGGGCGACGATCACCGCGATCCAGTTGCACGGTGGCTATGGCTACACGAAGGACTACCCGGTGGAGCGCATGATGCGCGACGCAAAGATCGGCGAGATCGGGGAAGGGACGAGCGAGATCCAGCGGATGGTCATCGCCCGACACATCCTCAAGGGCATGGTTGTCTGAGCCGGTCGGACCTGCCCGGACGTTGCGCGACGGTGGGTGCCGCTGCACATATATAGGACGATTCTTTCGGCGCCCGGCTATCGCCGCGCGCATTTCCTGTCCGGCTGGGAATCATTAGCCGGCACCTTCGGAGCCCGCACGCCTGATGACGGATCGCATGCACCGCCGACACTTCCCGGAAATTCGGAACGCCCTCATCGGGTGCGCCGCAGGTTCTTTCCGGGCGGCGACCACGTGGACGATCCAGTGCGCGCCCGGAGCAACCACCCCGGAAATCAATGAAGCGCGAAATTCTGATCAGTGCGACGCAACGCGAAGTGCGCGTCGCCATCATCGAGGACGACCAGCTAGTTGAGTTGCAGGTGGACCGTCCGGAGAACAAGCGGATGGTCGGTGACATCTATCTCGGGAAGGTCGAAGCGGTGCTCCCTGGTATCCAGGCGGCATTCGTCAACATCGGCACCGAGAAGAGCGCGTTCCTTCACAACTCCGACCTCGTCTACGACGAGGACGGCGGCGACGACGACGATGACGACGACGACGGCGAAGAGGATGACGCGGCCGACCCGGATGACGCCGACGCATCCGGCGAGAGCGACGGCGAGGTCGTAGCCACGCCCGCCCGCAAGGCGAAGCGCGGTGGCGGCGGACGCCGTCGTCGCAAGGACCCGCCGCAGATCCAGGACGTGCTCAAGCGCGGCCAGTCGCTCGTGGTCCAGGTCAGCAAGGAGCCGATCTCCACCAAGGGCCCGCGCGTCACCGCGCAGGTCTCGATGGCCGGTCGGTTCCTCGTGTACATGCCCTTCGCCTCGCGGGTCGGCGTGAGCCGGAAGATCGGCGAGCGCGCCGAGCGCCAGCGGCTCCGCGAGCAGGTACAAAAGGTGCTGCCCGAGGATTCGGGCGGCGTGATCGTGCGGACCGTCGGCGAGGACGTCACGCAGGACACCTTCACGCGCGAGCTCGAGACGCTGATCGCGCAGTGGGGCCGCATCAACAAGAAGACCAAGTTCGTCGGCAACCCTCCCAAGCTGCTGCACCGGGAGACGTCGCTCACCCGCGGCATCATCCGCGACCTGTTCTCCACCAAGGTGGACAGCCTCACGGTGGACTCGAAGCAGGTGCACAACGAGGTGATCGAGTACCTCAAGGGCATCGCGCCGGAACTCATCGACCGCGTGCATCTCTACGAGGAACCGATCCCGCTGTTCGACAAGTTCGGCGTCGAGACGGAGATCCGCGACCTCTTCAAGCGTCGCTGCGACCTGCCGAGCGGCGGCTACCTGATCATCGAACCGACCGAGGCGCTCGTCTCGATCGACGTGAACTCGGGCCGGTACACCGGCAAGAAGGATCCCGAGAAGACGGTCACCAAGACGAACGTGGAGGCCGCGCGCGAGATCGCGCGACAGCTGCGACTCCGTGACGTGGGCGGCATCATCGTCTGCGACTTCATCGACATGGAGACGAAGGCCAATCGCGACCGCGTGCTGCAGGAGTTGCGCATGCACCTCGGCCGCGATCGAGCCCGCACCAAGGCGTTCGCGGTGAGCGACCTTGGACTGATCGAGATGACGCGCCAGCGGGTGCGGCAGAGCCATTTTCACGCGATGACGGAACCCTGCCAGATATGCAACGGTACTGGCCGTGTGTTCACCGCCGAGACCATCGTCCGCCGGATGGAGCGCGCGGTGCGTCGGCTCGCGAGTGACGGACGCCGCGACAGCATCATCGTCAAGCTGCATCCGGACACCGCGATGTACCTTCTCGAGGAGGAGAAGGACCTGATGAAGAAGCTCGAGAAGTCGGTGACATTCTCGGTCGAGATGCGTGACGACCCGCTGCTCAAGCCGGATGAGTTCAAGCTCGTGGTGAAGGGCGCCGGGCGCGACATCACGAGTCAGTACGCGGTGGCCTGAGCCGCAAGCGCCGCTCCGCGGTAGGCGCGCGGCGAGGAGATGGGCGAACAAACCCCCATCTCGCGTGACCGCTTGACGGGCGTGACCGCAAACACTTGACTGCCCCATTCTATGTGGCTATTATTTCAGGCTCGCCCAAATACCGTCTCTGAGACCTAACATGTCGTACGCAATCTTCCGCTCCGGCGGCAAGCAGTTCCGCGCTGAGAAGGGCACCACGCTCCGCCTCCCGACCCTGGTCGGCGATGCCGGAGCAACCGTCGAGTTCAACGACGTCCTCCTCAGCTCTGATGGCTCGAACGTGAAGGTCGGCGTGCCGACCCTCAAAGGCGCCTCGGTCACCGCAGAGATCGTCAAGCACGGTCTCGGCGAGAAGATCGTCGTGTTCAAGTTCAAGCGTCGCAAGAACTACTCGAAGAAGCAGGGCCATCGCCAGGGCTTCACCGAAGTCCGCATCTCCGACATCACCCTCGGTTAACCGGGGAGCGAGAATACCATGGCACATAAGAAGGGAGTAGGCTCATCCCGCAACGGCCGTAACTCCAACGCCCAGTTTCGTGGCGTCAAGAAGTTCGGTGGCGAGCGCGTGATCGCCGGCAACATCATCCTCCGCCAGTGCGGCACCAAGTGGCACCCGGGGAACAACGTCGGACTCGGTACGGACTACACCATCTACTCGCTGATCGACGGCGTGGTGAAGTTCGAGCACAAGTCCAAGACGCGCTTCAAGGTCTCCGTGTACCCGGCGCAGCCGGTGCAGCAGGAAGCCGCGGTCGCCTAAGTAGCTTAAGTAGCTTAAGTAGCTTAAGTAGCTTAAGTAGCTTAAGTAGCTTAAGTAGCTTAAGTAGCTTAAGTAGCTGAGCGTTGGCT
>JANOTV010000099.1:0-8308 GCA_031416495.1 Gemmatimonadota bacterium | reverse complement strand
AGGACGAGGGGCGGGGTGCCGAGAGGCGCCTCACCCCTTTCGAGTTCGCGGCGCGCGGGTTTCCTCGATTGCGGTCCGTAGCGCTACGCTGCATGGTACCGGAAGGGGAGGGCGCCATGGCGAAAGAGAAACGGCCCGCAGTGTTCGCGCTTGTGATGTTCGTGACGGCGTGGTTCCTGCCGGTCGAGGCGGGCGCTGCCCGGATCTCGGATGGCATCCTTCCGGGGTACCAGGCGCTGCTCGTCGCCCTCGGACCGGTGACGTTGCATGAGTTCAAGGATCTCGACCTGATCACCGTGCGCGAGCTGTTGACGGCGATGAGCGCTCTCTCCAACCTGCTGATGCTCTATGCCGCGACCATCGTGCTCGGTTGGCCGCGCATCCACTTCCCGACGCCGCGGCGCCTGTCCACGGTGCTCTTGGTGGCGTTCATTCTCAACGTGCAGTGGATGTGGCCGCGCGGCGGTGAGTTCCTCGATCTCCGGATCGGGTACTGGGCTTGGTGCGCATCGTTCGGCGTCATGGCGATCGCGGTGCGGTGGCTCGAGCGGCGCAAGCTGCGTTCGGTGGTCGCACCGGAGCTCGAGCGACGCATGACCGGTGAGTCCCCGCGTCCTGTCGGGTGACCGCGCGATCATGATCGCGGCTCTGACGGCTGGAGACGCTCACCATGATGGGCGAGCTCGTCTGACCTCCGCTCTCCATGGTACATGCCCAAACCACCAGCAGAGAACCGCGTGTCGCTAGCCAAGGTCCTTTCCGAGCTCGAAGCGGCACAGAAGGCTGGCGTCCTCGATCGGTACGCCGTGGGCGGGGCGGTTGGGGCCACGTTCTATATAGAACCGGCGGCTACAGAGGATGTCGACATCTTCATCGAGATGATCCCCAAGCCGGGCTCCATCCTCGAGACACTCGACCCGCTCTACTCGTTCTTCACGGTGCGGGGGGCGGAGGTTGAAGGCGAGCGCCTTGTCATCGGCGGCTGGCTGGTCCAACTTCTTCCTCCCCCCACAGACTTGGTGGCCGAGGCGCTTGATCAGGCTCGGCCGATGGAAGTGGAGGGCGTGACCGTGCCGGTGTTCAAGCAGGAACATCTGGCCGCGATTGCGCTGGAAACGAACCGACCGAAGGACAAGCTGCGGCTGCAGCAGTTCGTCGAGTCTCCTAGTCTCGACGTGGACGCGTTCCATGCACTCATCGAACGATTCGGGCTCCAACAGCGTTGGATGCGGATGAAGGTGTTACTAGAGGAGAGCGAATGAAGAAGGCCTTCGAGAAGTTCTTCAAGGCGAAGGAGAAGCAGCGCGCGCAGAACGCAGCGCGCCCGATCGCCGAGAAGTTGCGTACACTGGATCGGCTCAAGGAGCGCAACGAGCAGATCAAGCGCGCTCGGCCGGTTGGGGTTGGCGGTAAATAGCAGGCGGCGCGTCGTGCCGCGCTGACCCTCTTCGCGAACTCGATCTGACAGCACGAGAGTGAAAGTCTGAGCAGGCGCTGAAAAATGTCCGATGGAACGAGAGTCCGCTGTTCCTGCTGAACAAGATCAATGAGATCGGTCGTGCGGAGCCGACGGGGGTTGGGCGGGTGATGCCGTCGCTCAAGTGCACTCCAGTACGCGCCTGGTGACTGATGGATCATTGACCACTCCGGGGCACCCGCCCCGGATTGCGCCCACAGCGTAACTATGTTACCCTGTAATACAGTACTAATTGTCCATCTACTTCATCGAGACGGCCGCCTTCTCAAGTCGGCTGGCGGCTCAACGTCTGGAGTCAGGACTTCGCGGTCTCCAGAATGACCTGATCGCGAATCCGCTGGCGGGGGACGTGGAGAGGCGCACCGGGGGACTTCGCAAGATCCGGATGCGAGATGGCCAGAGTAACAAGGGCAAGCGCAGCGGTGCGCGAGTGCATTACCTCTATCTGCCGTCACACGACGTCATCTATCTGATCTTCGTGTATCTGAAGAACGAGCAGGCGAAGCTCACTGAATCACAAAAGAAGCTGCTCGCTTCGATGGCTGAGCGAATCAGGGCTGAATGGGGATGAACACAGAAAGCGAGTCACGCCAATGAAGAAGCAACTGTTCACTGAACTGATGGAATCGATGGGCGAAGCCCTCGATCATGCACGCGGCAAGCGTGAGCTTCGCACGACAGTTCTTCCCGAAGCTCCGGCGGCGATGAGCGCGGCGGACATTCGCGCGATGCGCAGCAAGCTGAATGCTTCGCAGGCGGTGTTCGCGCGGTACTTGAATGTCAGCACGCAGTCGGTGCAGGCATGGGAAGCGGATCGACGGCGGCCCGACGGTGCAGCGCTTCGGCTATTGGAGATCGGGCGGCGTGAGCCTGCGGCGGTATTCGTGGGGCTCGTGCGTCCGCGGGGTAAGCAGCGCAGTTGATCAGTGTGTAGCAGTTCGGCCAGACGCGCGACTATTCGGCTGACTTTGGTTCAGAGCACGATGGGCCGGGCGCGCCCAGCTCGACACTCCTACACCTTGCCGCCCACCAGCACCGGAAACCCCTCCCCCACCCGCGCCGCCGTCATCAGCCCGAGCGCAGCGAACGTCAGCGTACCATTGCAGCAACTCGCCGTCACGTTGGTCGGCGCGCCTGCAATGAACAGATTCTCATGGTCGTGCGACCGCCCATCACGGTCGACGACGCTCGTTGCGGGATCGCTCCCCATCCGACAGCCGCCGCCGGGATGCTCTTGGCCGATGTCCCCCGCCGCCGATGCGTTGGAGATGATCTCGCCGTCGCCGGCGCGCGCCATGCGCTGAAAGAGCTCGCGGATCGTCTGCTCGGTCCATGCGCGCAGCGCGATCGACTCGGGGGCGTCGCGGAACTGTAGGCGCGGCATCGGATCGCCCCACGCGTTCTTTGCACTCGCGTCGAGCGTGAGCTCGCTCTCGCGCGCCGGGAGCACATCGTAGTAGGCGCGCACCCTGGCGGTACCCTTCACGGTGCGCGAGCGCCAGTCGTTCACGAGCGCGTCTCCGAGCAGTACCGCGCCCGAGTCGTCACGCAGCCGCGGCTCCTGCCCGAACGACGACTCCCAGACGCGCAGATCGTGCCGGATGTACTTGGTGAGCGCACCCGGCCGCATGAATTGCTTGGTGACGAGCGAATGCTGCGCGCTGACGCCGGGCAAGAGCTTCATGGGCAGACGGATCTGCGCGCCCACGTTGCGGTGGCCGCACAAGTACTTGCCAACCAGTCCCGAACGGTTCGCGATGCCCTCAGGGAACGCCCCGCCCGCCGAGAGCAGCAACAGGTGCGGCGTCCAGGTGAAGCCCGCAGCGATCACGAAATTCTTCGCGCGGATCGTGACCATCTGCGCCGGCTGCTTCGTCGCGTTCGCCGTCGCGTGCGTGATGCGCCCGGTGCGCGCATCGGCATGCAGGCGGCGCACGAGGGTGTCGGTCACGAGCGTGATGCGCCCCGTGCGCACGAGCGCGTCGAATGAGAAATCTGGCGAGTACTTCGCGCCACTGGGGCAGATGGGGTAGCAGGTGTCACAGCGCTGGCAGGCGCCGCGGCCGTGATACGGCACGGAGTTCTTCGCGCTCGGCTGGCTCCACATCGTGATGCCCGCCTGGCCAGCCCACTCCCGGAGTCGCTGCAGGCTCTGGCTCAGCGGGAGGGCCGGCATGGGGAAGGGCTTGCCGCGCGGGTCCATGTCGCGCGGGCCCTGCTCGCCGGAGATGCCCATCCGTTCCTCGGCCTCCTGATAGAACGGATCGAGGTCGTCGTAGCTGATCGGCCAATCGTCTCCGACGCCGTACAACGTGCGCAGCCTGAAGTCCTCGGGCGAGTAACGCGGAGTCACGCCGCCCCAATGGAGCGCGAGGCCGCCGACGTTCATCGACGGTGAGAAACCGTAGGCGGTGCCGAGCGCGTTCTGCTCGTCGAGATGGTCATTGGGCCACGGCGTCTCGCCGTAGTCCATCCAGCGGGCACGGCGCAGCGCCCGCTCGCGTAGCGGTGTGGAATGACCGCCGGCCTCGATCACGAGGATCGTCGCATCGCGCTCCGCTGCGAGCTTCTCGGCCATGAGCGCCGCAGTGATGCCAGACCCGACGATGCAGATGTCGGCCTCGAGCACGCGCGGCGCGGTCATGCCTCCCCCGTGACAGCGAGCGGGAGCGGCGGGCGCGAGGTCTCGGAGAGCAGGCGGCAGTTCTGTCTCATGATGCGCGCCTCGTACGCGAGATCGGTCGCTTCGCTCGAGGCAGCCCAGTGCGCGAGGAGCGCGACGGCGACATGCGTGGCCGCGAGCGGGTTCGACGGCAGGCGTGCGCCGCTCACGCGGGCGAGCTGCGCACGTACGACCTCGCGTCGGAGCGGTACGCCGAGGCGCGCAAAGCTGCGGCGATGCTTGCGGCGTGCGAGGAGGTCGAGTCCCGAGAGTTGGGCGCTCCAGCCCGGCGCCGGATCGCTCGGCGTGTAGGTGATCTCGGCGTCGCCGTAGCCGTGCATCTCCTCGGCGACGGGCGTGTAACGCGCGATCCAAGTGGAAAACGCGCCGATCGCGCGCTGGCGGCCGGCGTCGCCGAGCATCTCCGGGAGGATCGCATCGCCGAGTGCGCGGAGCAGCGCGGGGTCGAGCGCGCGGGGCGATTGCTGAGCGGGGCCCTGCGTTCCGGGCGCTGCACCCGTCTGCCCAGCCGCCGATGCCGGTGGACTCCCGGTGACGCCCTGAGCGAGCGCGTCGGATGCGCCGAAACCCGACGCGGTGGCGGCCGCGATCGCGGCGCGCTTGATGAAGTCTCGGCGATCGGTCGTCATGGAGAGATGGTAACGCGCCCCGGGCGCGCGCGCGAGCGCCGATGCAGATTCCCTGCACCCGCTCCCCGAGGTATGCCATGCAACCCAGCACGCTCCGGCGCGCTCTGCTCCTCGCGCTCCCGATCACGCTCGCCGCGGGCACAGTGCCGTCGGGCTCGCCGTTGGCGCTCACGATCCGTGCCGGCGTGCTCCTCGACGGCCGAGGCGGCGCGCAGCGCGACGTCGTGCTCACCATCGAGGGCACGCGCATCACGCGCATCGCGCCCTGGCGCGCCGGGACCGCGGTCTCGTGGGATCTCTCGGGCCGCACCGTCATGCCGGGACTGATCGACACGCATGTGCACATCGACGCCCACTTCGGGGCCGACGGGCGCGCGAACACCCGGGGCGAGACGCCGCAGCAGCGCCTGCGCGCCGCAATGGAGAACGCGCAACTCACGCTGCGCGCCGGTTTCACCACCGTACAGAGTCTCGGCGCGGCGATCGACCTCGAACTCCGTACCGCGATCGCCGAAGGTCGCGCCGACGGGCCGCGCATCGTGACCTCGGTCGCGCAGTTCAGCGACACGTCGCGGACGCCGGATCAGATCCGCGAGTGGGTGCGCGCCACCGCCGCACGTGGCGCCGACGTCATCAAGATCTTCGCATCCAAGAGCATCCGTGACGGCGGTGGCCAGACACTCAGCGACGCGCAGATCACCGCCGCCTGCGACGAGGCACGCCGGCTCGGATTGCGCAGCTGGGTGCATGCGCACGCGGCCTCGGCGGTCGCGGCGGCGGCCAACGCCGGCTGCACGGCCGTCACGCACGGCACTCAGGTGACCGCGACGGAACTCGCGCTCATGGCCGAGCGCGGGACGTATTTCGAACCGAACATCGGGCTCGTGATCCAGAACTATCTCGAGAATCGCGCGCGATTCGTGGGCACCGGGAACTTCACCGACGAGGGCTTCCGTTTCATGGAAGACGTCGTGCCCAAGAATCTGATGGTCTTCCGCGAAGCGATGCGCACGCCAGGGCTCAAGGTCGTGATGGGCACCGATGCCGTTGCGGGCGGTCATGGGCAGAATGCGCGCGAGATCGTCTACCGCGTGCGTGAGGCGGGGCAATCGAACGCCGAGGCGATCCGGGCCGCGACCTCGCTCGCGGCCGAGGCGCTCGGGCTCGCCGACAGCATCGGCACTGCTTCCGTGGGGCGCGTCGCGGATCTCATCGCCGTCGACGGCGATCCGCTGACCGACATCACCGCGCTGCAGCGTATCACCTTCGTGATGAAGGGCGGAGCCGCCGTGCTCGCACCGGTGCGTCTCGATCGGCCACGGGGCGGTGCCGTGGGGTGGGCCGCGTACGGCAACGACGCGGGCGGACTCAAGTACTCGGCGCTCGACGACATCGACCGCACGAACGTGCACGGACTGCGCGTGGCATTCAGCTGGGATGCGAACGAGCGCCCGATCGCAGCGAGTGAAGGGCAGAAGCCCGCGCGGCCGGGGCTCTTTCAGGCCACGCCGCTCGCGATCGGCGACACCCTGTTCTTTCCCACGCCGTACAACCGCGTCGTCGCGCTCGACGCACGCAATGGACGCGAACTCTGGTCGTACGATCCGCAGCCATGGAAGGGTTACGGCCAGCCGAGCAATGGCACGGGCTTCGTGCATCGCGGCGTGGCGACGTGGACCGACGGACGCAGCCGGCGCGTGTTCATCAATTCGCGCTGGCGGCTGATCGCGCTCGATCCGGCGACCGGCAAGCCGATCGGGTCGTTCGGCGCGGGGGGCGAGATCGACCTGACGGCCGGATTGTCACGCGAGGTGCGTCGCGAGCACTACACCAACACTTCGCCACCGGTGATCTGGGGCGATCTCGTGATCGTCGGAAACGGTGTGGGTGATCGCCTGGTGTATCGCGGCGATCCGCCCGGCGACGTGCAGGCGTTCGACGTGCGCACCGGGCGCCGAGTCTGGCGTTTCAAGACCGTGCCTGAGCCCGGCGAGGTCGGCAACGAGACGTGGGAGAATGGGTCGTGGCGCTACAAGGGCCATACGAATGTCTGGGCGCCCTTCACGGTCGACAGCGCGCGGGGTCTCGTCTTCCTTCCGGTCGGCACACCGAGTAACGACTGGTACGGCGGCGAGAGGAAAGGAGCGAACCTGTTCGGCGAGTCGCTGGTCGCGCTCGACGCGCGCACCGGCCGTCGCGTCTGGCACTTCCAGGTCGCGCATCACGGACTCTGGGACTACGACCTCCCGGCGCCGCCGAACCTCATGACGGTGCTGCACGATGGGCGCCGCACCGACATCGTCGTGGCACCGACCAAGCAGGGGATGCTCTTCGCGTTCGAGCGCGCGACGGGCGCGCCGCTCTGGCCGATCGAGGAACGTCCGGTGCCTGCGAGCGACGTGCCGGGCGAGGTCGCATGGCCGACTCAGCCGTTCCCGACCAAGCCCGCTCCGTTCAGCAAACAGGGGCTTGTGGTCGATGACCTCATGGACTTCACACCGGCGCTGCGGCAGGCTGCGCTCGACGAACTCGCGCCGTACCGTCTCGGGCCGATCTACGCGCCACCGTCCCTGCAAGGCACCGTGGCGATGCCAGGAGTGATCGGCGGTGCCGGCTGGGGAGGCGCGGCCGTCGACCCGAGCACGGGCTGGCTCTTCGTGAAGGGATCGAACGCGCCGGCGCTCTTTCGCCTCGTGAAGCGCGACCAGCCGAGCGATACCGTGGACACACCGTACATGGTCGACCTGCCGGGTTCGTCGCTCGGCGTGTCGCAGCGCGACAACGCCGAGGGTGCTGACCGCTCGGCGACGCGGCTGCCAGTGAACAAACCGCCGTACGGCACACTAACCGCGGTCGACATGAACACGGGTGAGACGATGTGGCAGGTGCCGCTCGGCGACACGCCGGAGGTGCGCCAGCACGCAGCATTGCGCGGCGTAGTGCTCCCGGCGCGCCTCGGGGTGTCCGGTTCACCGGGCGCGCTCGTGACCGGCGGCGGACTCGTGTTCGTCTCGGGCGGCGGCCGCGTGCTGCATGCGATCGACACGCGCACCGGAGTCACGCTGTGGGAGCTTGACCTCGGACAGCGGGCGTATGCGAATCCCATGACCTACCGCACGAGCGACGGCCGCCAGTTCGTGGCGATCGCGACCGGCGGGGGCACGAGTTCGCGGCTGGTCGTGCTCAGCCTGGATCGCCACTGACGAAGAGCCGCAGGAGATCACGCGCGACAGGCAGCAGCGCGGCTCGCGCAGCGAATGACCCTGCTCGTACGCTTCACATAGACGAGGAATCCGTCGGCCTCTCCCGAGTCATACAGCGGCAGGACGTGCGGATGATGCAGCTGGGCCGCGACCTCGATCTCACGCTCGATGCGGTGCGGTCGGCAACGGCGGCGGTAGGTCGTTCGGAAGACAACGTCATGGCCTCACCACGGGTCCAAGATACTGGTCGAACCACTTGAGGGACTCGGCCACCATCATCGTGCGCGGGAGGAAGTGTCCGCCGTCGAAGAGGATC
>JANOTV010000098.1:0-21742 GCA_031416495.1 Gemmatimonadota bacterium | reverse complement strand
CACGACTCGGTCTGATGAAGAGGTCGTCGGTGATCGCGGCCATGAGTCCGCCTCGGCGCGAATGACGCACCACCATGTCGATATCGCTCGAGGGGAGCCGCGCGCCCCAGGTCGTCGCGCGTCCCTGGTGCGCGGTCGCTCCCGGACTCGTCGCCGCCCATCCATGGAGCGTCCGGCACAGATGCAGCGCTTCCTGCAGCCCCACCACCGCATCCCTGAGCGCGACGACGGTCGCGTCGCCGATGGCGAACCGCTCATAGCCGGGTGGCGCGGCGATCATCGCGCGACGGCCATTCACCGCCTGACGCGGAACACGGGAAGTGCCTGGCTCTTGCCCTTCAGTTCCATCGGCGGGAGAGCCTCGAGTTCCGGTGGGAAGACGAGCGCCGAGCGGAACGGGTCCGAGAGCAGGATCTCTCCCGCGGCCGCGGCGCCACAGAGGCGGCTCGACACGTTCACCGGGTCGCCGATCACCGTGTACTCCAACCGGCGGTCGCTGCCGATGTTGCCGGCGAACACATCGCCCACGTTGAGCCCGATGCCGATCTGCAGCGTGGGGCGCGATTCGCGGCGCCACCGCTCGTTGAGCTGGTCGAGCTCCGTCATCATGTCGAGCGCGGCGCGCATGGCGCGATCACAATCATCAGGTTCACTGATCGGTGCGCCCCACTGCGCCATCACCGAATCGCCGATGAACTTGTCTAGCGTGCCGCCGTGACGGAACACGCATTCCACCATCTCGGTGAAGTACTCCGTGAGGAGCTTCGCCAGGGTGTCGGGGTTCATCGTCTCCGACAATGCCGTGAAGCCGCGGATGTCGGTGAACATCACCGCGACGCGCCGCTTGTCGCCGCCGAGCTTGATCGCATCCGGGCTCGATGCGATGCGCGCCGCGAGGTGCGGTGTGAAGAACCGCTCGAAGTTGCTGCGCGCGAGTGCCTCCACCTTGATGCGCTCGGCGAACTGCCCGTTCTCGAGCGCGACCGCCGCGATGCCCGAGAACGCGATGAGGAAGTCGAGGTCCGCTTCGGCGAAACGCTTGAGCGAGAAGTTGTCGACGTACAGCACCCCGAGCGCACGGTTCTCGCTGCCGATCAGCGGCACACACATCGCGGAGCGCACCTTCTGCAACAGCACCGACTGTCCGGTGAAGCGCTCGTCCTCGCCCGCATCATCGGAGAGCACGGCGACCTTGTCGTCCACCGCCATGCGGGCGATCGACTGCGGGATCTCGCGCGATGCCTCGCTGCCACGGCGGTCACGCGCGATCGTCGGCAGCAGTGCGCCGGTCGCGTCCGTGAGCATGATCGCGCAGCGATCCGCTTCGAGCGTCTGGAACGCGTACCCCGCGATCTTCACCAGCAGCGCGTGCACATCGGTGGCGCGCGTGAGTCCCTTCGAGACCTCCAGCAGGATCGCGAGCTTGCGGCGGTCCTTCTCGGCCGGATCGGCCGTGGAGGAGAGCTGCGCGTTGTAGCTGCCGCTCTCCAGCGACGGAGCGTCGGTGACGTTCGGGATCTGCCGAACGATCGTCGCACCGGCACGCGCGGGCGTCGGCGTGCGCCCCAACGGCGTCGCGGGCATGTCGGGCGCCTGAGCCGCCACCGGAGCCGCCGGAGCGGCGACTGGAGGTGCAGCCTGCACCGGCGTCACCATCGACTCCACGCGGAACATCACCTTGCCGAATGTCAGTTGGTCGCCGTGGATGACAACCGACTGCTGGATCTGCACGCCGTTGACGAAGGTGCCGTTGCTCGAGCCGGCGTCGGTGACCTCCACGCCGCCGGGCACGATCCTGAGGTCGGCATGCTTGCGAGAGATGGTCGGGTCAACGACCGGGCAGTCGTTGGTGACGGCACGCCCGACGCTCAGCGGCGCCGAGCCGCGGAGGTCGAAGTTGAACGCGTTGTCGATCCCCACGAGTTTGAAGGCCATTGGACAAAAAAATACCGCCTGCCCCACGCGGCCGCGACTGCGCGGGGCAAGAAGGTCGAGTCCGTGCGCTGGAGGACTGGTGCCCGTCCGACCATCACGCGCCTCGGGTCAGTCCGCCGCTCGCCGCTGCGCGCACACGCCCGATGGCCGTGAGCATCGCCCGCGCCTTGTGCTCCGTCTCGGCCCATTCCGCCGCCGGATCCGAATCGGCCACAATGCCCGCGCCCGCCTGTATCGAGGCCCTGTCTCCCGAGAGCACGCAGGTGCGGATGGTGATGGCGAGGTCCATGCGCCGGTCACCCCATGCGATGTAGCCGAGCGCGCCGGCATACGGTCCGCGTCGCTCAGGCTCGAGCGAGTCGATGAGTTCCATCGCGCGCACCTTGGGCGCGCCGGTCATCGTGCCTGCGGGGAATGCGGCCCGGAAGACATCGAGAGCCGAGTACCCGTCGCGCAGTCGCCCCTCCACCTGGCTCACGATGTGATGGACGTGCGAGTATCGCTCGACCGTCATGAAGTCGGTGACGGTCACCGAACCGTACTCGGCCACGCGCCCGACATCGTTCCGGCCAAGGTCCACGAGCATGATGTGTTCGGCGCGCTCCTTCTCGTCGGCGAGGAGTTCGGCGGCGAGCGCGTCGTCCTCCGCGGCATTCGCGCCGCGTGGCCGTGTGCCCGCGATGGGACGCACGACCACCTGGCCATCGGCGACCCGCACGAGGAGTTCAGGCGAGCTGCCCACCAGCTCGAGGTCGCCGAGCACGAGGTGGAACATGTACGGCGAGGGATTCAGCACGCGGATGGCGCGGTAGAGCTCGGTGCCATCGAAGTCGCGCGGGACGTGGATACGTCGCGCGAGCAGTGCCTGGAACACATCGCCGGCGAGGATGTGTTCCTTGATCGTCGCGACGTCGCTCATGAAACGCGCACGATCGTACGTGGACTCGCCATTCGCGGGCGGTGCGCTCGCATCGAGGTCGAGTGGTGCGAGCGCGGGACCCGATCGCAGCCGCGTCACGGTCTCGTCGATCTCGGATTGGGCACTCATCCATGCTGCGCGGCACGCCGCTTCGTCCCCCGGGTCGGGCGCGACGACTCCGACCACCACGCGCGCCTGCGCACGGAGGTTGTCGATGATGACGACCGCCCCCGTGAGGAGGAAGAGCGCGTCGGGAGCATCGGTGGCGCGCGGCGGCGGGGCAGGGAGCCGCTCAATGTGCCGCACGGCATCATAGGAGAAATAGCCCACGGCGCCACCCCAGAAAGCGCCCAGCTCCGGCACGTCCGCCGGAGGATGCGCACGCAGGATGCCCTGCAGATCGGCGAACGGATCGGCCGGTGTGTGGGCCCCGTGCCATCCGAGGTCCTTCGTCCAGGTCTCGACGACACCATCGCGGAGGCGCCACGCCGAGCGGGGTGCGGTGCCGAGAAAGGTGTATCGCGCCCACGTCTCACTGCCGGCGGGCGCGGATTCGAGCAGGAACGCGAAAGGGTCCTGCCGCAACCGATGGAACGCCGAGACGGCGGTGTCGGTATCGAGCAGGCAGTCGCGCCAGACGGGAATGCGTGCGCCGGCCCCGTGCGCGCGCACGAGTGCCGTGAAGTCGTTCAGGCTCATTCGCCGTGTTCCGGCGTTGTCACCCACCACACCGCTCGCGATCTTCCGGTCATGCGTCCCCTGCGCGTTGGACTCGCCGCGCTCATCGCGTGTGTCATGGTATCGCTGGCGGCTCGCCCCGCTGCGGCGCAGGCGCGATGGAACGACGAGCGCACCCGCGCGCTCGTGCGTGAGGCGATCGACCGGCGCGCCGTGCAGCTCGCCGACACCGGGCTCACCGACTACACCGCCCGTGCCCACGGATACCTCAGTTTCCTCGCGCAACTCGGCGAGGGCTTTCCCGATCCGCCCGCGCTCATCAAGTCGGATGAGCTCGTGGTGGAAGTCTACTGGGGTGCGCCCGACCGGAGCAAGCAACGCGTCGTGGGTCGCCGCGACACGCTCCTGCTGCCCACCGACATCAACTATCACCGCGACCACCTCGGCGTGGTCCAGAACAACTTCCCCGACATCATTCGGCTCGGGGATGGCGACGAAGTGCGTGACGTGCCGCATCCGCTCTCCGCGCGCGGACTCGAGACGTACGACTACCTGATCTCCGATTCGTTGGCGATCCGCACGAGTGATCGTGCCATCGACGTGATGGAGGTGAAGGTGCGCCCGAAGGACGACCGCGCCGCGGCCGCAGTGGGCGCGGTGTATATCGACCGCGTCACCGGCAGCGTGGTGCGCATGACGTTCTCGTTCACGCGCGCCGCGCTCAGGGACAAGCAGCTTGAGGATGTGTCGGTGATCCTCGAGAACGGCCTCGTGGACGGCCGCTTCTGGCTACCGCGACGCCAGGAGATCGAGATCCGCCGGTCGGCGAGCTGGATGGACTTCCCTGCGCGCGGGATCATCCGCGGTCGCTGGGAGATCTGCTGCGTGCGCACGAACGTCGGGCTCTCGGCGGCGACCTTCGCGGGGCCGGAGATCGTGCAAGCCACGCCTGCGGAGCAGCGCGCATATCCGTTCGAGGGGGACATTCTCGAGAGCCTGCCCGACGAAGTGCGCGCTCTCGATGCGGAGGAGGTGCGACGCGTGCAGGAGGAGGCGCGGGACCTCGTGCGCGCCGGAGCACTCGCCCGCGTGCGGAGCACGTCGCCGGCGGCACGTGGCATCTCCGATGTCGTGCGCGTGAATCGCGCCGAGGGACTCGCGCTCGGCCTGGGTATCACGCAGCGACTCGGCGCCCGGTTCGCGGCGAGCGCCGCCGTTCGTCATGGCACATCCGATGATCGCACGAAGGGGCGCGGCTCGCTCAGATGGAAGTCGCGGAGCCCGTGGTCCGTCATGCTGGGCGCGCTCGATGAGTTCGCGGAAGCAGGCGATGCGCAGGAGGTGAGCCTGCTGCGGAACTCGATCGCGGCGCAGGAGTTCGGCTCGGACTGGACCGACCCGTATGCGGTGCGCGGAGGATTCCTGCGGCTTGAGCGCTCGCGCGCCGACCTGCCGCGGCTCTGGCTCGAGGTCGGTCAGCGCGCCGAACGCGCGGTTGCCGTGAGGGCTCGGCCGACGACCGGTCTTTACGCGCCGACGTTGGCGGCCGATTCCGTGGACGTGCAGCGCGCCACCGTCGGTTGGTCCCGCGCCGGGAGTGCGACGACGAGCGCATCCAGATGGAGCGCGACCGCGAGCCTCACTGGCGCACGCGCCGAGTGGAACGCGACCGGGGAGGACAGCGAGTACCTGCGCGGCTCACTCGACGTGACTGGGCGGTATCCGATGGGCTTCGGTCACTTCGTCTGGCGCACCATCGCCGCCGGCGTCTCGGCCGGCGAGGTTCCAGCGCAAGCAGGGGTGTTCTTCGGCGGGCCGGTCACTGGGCCGGGATACCCGTTCCACTCGCTGGCAGGGAGGGCGGGGGTGAGCCAGCGATTCGAGTGGCAGACGAGAGTGCCGTTCGTCCAGCTCGATCTCGGACGCTTCGGCCGCGTGCCTTCCGCGGTGGTTCTCGCACCATGGGCGCATGCCGTCTGGCTCGACGCGCCGCGTGGCTCGTCCAGGGCAGGAGGCTGGTTCCCGTCCGTCGGGATCGGGGCGATCGGGCTGTTCGACCTGTTGCGCATCGACGTCGGGCGTTCGCTGACGGACCGCGGCGGCCGATGGCTCTTCTCGATCGACGTGGACCGGCACCTCTGGCCGGTGCTCTGAACCGGTCATGCGGGCGGCGTCCGGCGCTGTCGGGGTCGGGTCCGTGACGTATCTTTCCGTTTGCCAACCGCAACCGTGGAGTAGGCTGACGGCATGGGAAGTTCGATGAAACCGGCGCGTGACGAATGGCTGGTGGCGACCCTGCAGGGTCTGTTATCGGCCGACCATGTCGAGACCCTCCGCTCTCATCCCGTCGAGAGCTTGTGGGAGGACGTCGTTCGCCGCGGATGGCTGGACGACAACGCCGTCGTGCAGGCCATCGCGAGCCGCTTCCACATGAAGGTCGCGGACGTCACGGCGGTGAGCCAGCAGGCGCGCGAACTCGTGCCCGAGACGTTGGCGCGCCGCTACCGCATGCTCCCGCTCTCGATCTCGGATTCCACGATCGAGATCGCGACATCGAACCCGCTCGACCTCGATTGCGAGCGCACGCTCGCCTTCGCGCTCGGCCGCACGGTGCGGATGGCCATCGCCTCACCGAAGCGCATCGCCGACCGCATCGAGGAGCTGTACCGCCCCGAGGACATGTTCGACAAGATCCTCGAGAACGTGCAAGGCTCATACGACATCGAGAATCTCTCCGAGACGGCCGATGAAGCCAATCTCGATATCGCCGCGACGCGCGCGGGCGAACGGCCGGTGATCCAGCTGGTGGATTCGATCATCGCGCGCGGCATCCAGTCGCGCGCGTCGGACATCCACGTCGAGCCCGAGGAGAGCGGCGTCGCGATCCGGTACCGCATCGACGGCGTGCTGCGACAGGAGATGGTGCTGCCGAAGCCCGCGGGCATCCCGCTGGTGTCGCGCATCAAGATCATGGCGCAGCTCGACATCGCAGACCGACTGCGCCCGCAGGACGGGCGCGCGCGCGTCGCCATCAGCGGGAACCGCGTGGACCTCCGCGTGTCCACGCTGCCGGCGTCGCATGGCGAGAAGGTCGTCATCCGCATCCTCGACCAACGCTCGACGGTGCTGTCGCTCGAGTCGCTCGGCCTGCTCCCGGACGAGCACGAGCGGATCATGGAGCTGTTGCAGGCGCGCGAGGGCATCGTGCTCGTGACGGGTCCCACCGGCTCGGGCAAGACGACCACGCTCTACTCGATGCTGCGAACGGTGCAGGGCCGCGGCGTGAACATCGTGACCGTCGAGGACCCGGTGGAATACCGGCTCACGGGCATCGTGCAGGTGCAGGTGAACGAGAAGGCAGGCCTCACGTTCCCCGCGGCGTTGCGCTCCATCCTGCGCCAGGACCCCGACGTCATCCTCGTCGGTGAGATCCGCGACAAGGAGACGGCGAACATCGCGCTGCAGGCGTCGCTCACGGGACACCTCGTGCTCTCGACGCTGCACACGAACGATGCCGCGAGCTCGATCACGCGCCTCGTGGACATCGGCATCGAGAGCTACAAGATCGCGGCGGCGCTCAAGGGCGTGGTCGCGCAGCGTCTCATGCGTCGTCTCTGCGCACATTGCCGCGAGATCGCCGTCGGGCAGGTGCCCGAGCGTCTCGCGCGCTTCTTCCCCGAGCAGCAGTCGCTCTACCGCGCGGTGGGTTGCGCCGAGTGCTCGATGACCGGCTTCCGCGGCCGGCTCGCCATCCAGGAAGTGCTGCACGCCACCGACGAGGTGGAGCGGCGCATCGCGGGCAACGAGAGCGTGGACCGCATCAACGACGCGGCGCGCGACGGTGGCATGCGCTCGCTCTGGGAATCGGGCGTGCAGCATGTGCGGCAGGGCGAGACGACGATCGACGAACTACTGCGCGTGCTCGAGGCGCCGAGCGAGCCGAGTCAGTCGCGCCCCGCGCAGTCCGGGAGCACGGCGTCCGGCGAGGCGAGTGCGGTGCCGCGCCGTCCGTCGGCGATGACGGCGCCGCATCTCGATGATGAGGAAGGGCCGTCCGCGCGAACGCTCGCGCGCCGGAGCGGCAGCAGGCAGTCGAATCCGTCGACGTTCACGGGCGATTCGTTCGAGCTCGTCGAGGACAACAAGCTCAAGAAGGCCGCCGCCAAGCGCGTGCTGCTCGTGGAAGACGAGGAGTCGTTGCGCCGCGTGATGAAGGATCTGCTCGAGCGCGAGGGCTTCGTGGTGTTCGAGGCGGCCGATGGCGTCGTCGCGCTCGACGAAGTGGACCGGCTCGCGCCCGACATCGTGGTGCTCGACCTCAACCTGCCCCGCCTCGACGGGTACGGCGTGCTCAGCCACCTGCGCGCGCGCGCCTCGACGCAGAAGCTGCCCGTAATCGTGCTCACGGCGAAGGGCGACGAGGAGAGCGAGGTGCGCGTGTTCGAGTACGGCGCGAGCGACTATCTCACGAAACCCTTCCGCGCACGTGCGCTGTCGGCGCGCATCCACTCGCTACTGGACCGCAAGGCGAAGTCCGCGCCGTGAGCATCGTCCCCGCCGTCCAGATCGGCGTCGTCGATGTCGTGGTGTTCCGTCCGGTCGCACGCGGCCTGCTCGTGCTCGCGCTGCGGCGTGCGCCCGGCACCGTCCGCGCAGGCTCGTGGGAACTCGTGCACGGCAAGATCGATCCAGGCGAGGCGTACGAGGACGCGGCACTGCGCGAGCTGCGCGAGGAGACCTCGCTTGTGGCCCAGCGGATGCTCTCGATCACGATGCACTCGTTCTACCTGCTCTCGCAGCGCACGGTACAGCTCGCGGCGGTGTTCGCCGCCGTCGTCGCGCCGGACTCGAAGGTGACGTTGAGCGACGAGCACTCGGACTTCGCATGGCTCACGCCGAGCCAGGCGCGCCGACGCTTCGTCTGGCCGATGGAACGCCGAGCGCTCGACGACTCGCGCATCCTGCTCCGCACTCCGACGGTGTGGGACGTGATCGAGATGAAGCTCCCAGTCACCCGTTAGCGACTTGATTCGGTACCCAACGGAGATGATCACGTCGAGGCTGTAGTGCTGGGTGCCGTAGAGTTTGCCATCAGCGGCAGTTGTCCGGGAATTCCGGATAACTGAATCCGGCCGTAACTCGGCCTCCACTTCCCGCACCCGCCCGAGTCTGCTATGCTGCGCGCGTGACGCACTCTGCCCCGCATCTCCTGCTCGTCAACCTCGGCACGCCCTCGGCACCAACGCCGCACGCGGTGCGCACCTTCCTCGACGAGTTCCTGAGCGATCCCGCCGTGGTCGACCTCCCGCGGCTCCTCTGGCTACCGATCCTGCGCGGTATCGTGCTCCGCACGCGGCCGACGCGCGTCGCACATCAGTACCGATCCATCTGGACCGATGCCGGATCACCGCTGCGTGTCGCCACCGGGCGCATCGTCGCGGCATTGCGGGCGCGCAGTGCCGGCCGATACTCCGTCAGCGAGGCGTATCGCTACGGCGAGCCGTCGCTCGAAACGGCGATGCAGGAACTGTCGCGCACGCATCGAGGTCCGGTGGTCCTCGTGCCGCTCTTCCCCCAGCGCACAGCCCCGACGACGGGGACCGCCTTCCAGCGCGGCCGCGAAGCCGCGATGCGCGCCGGCATCGCCGACCGGCTCGTCGAGCGTCTGATCGAACCGGCCGCGCCGGGATACGTGGCCGCACTCGCCGCGCGCTGGCGCGACGCGATCGCCGGTGCGCCGCACTCGCCTGAACACCTCGTGGTGTCCTTCCACGGTATCCCCACGAGGTACAACCGGCGCGAGAAGCAGCTCTACACACGCGACTGCGAAGCGACCACCGCCGCCTTCGTCGACGCGATCGGCTGGCCCTCAGCCCGGACAACGCTCGCCTACCAGTCCAAGTTCGGCCCGGAACCCTGGCTGCGACCCGCCACCGCCGATGTCCTCGTGGAGCTGCCGCGCCGCGGCATCACGAATGTGGCGGTCATCACCCCTGGGTTCGTGACCGAAGGGCTCGAGACGATCGAGGAGATCGGCATCCGTGGCCGCGAGGATTTCCTGAAGGCCGGCGGCGAACATTTCCTGCGCATTGGCGCAGTCGAGGAGCACGACGGGTTCCTCGATGCGCTCGAGGCACTCGCACTCGCGTAGCGCCCGGCGTCAGCGAATTCCCGGGTCGGCCCGACCCGTGCGCCGGAATGTGGCGCCCCATGACGCGACTGTGACACATCACGATCGGACCGCGATAGACTTCCTCGTGGGCGCCACGGCTGCGAATCGGCGACGAGGAGGAAACGAGCGCATGCACAGACTGGGGATAGTCGGCGTGTCCTGGCGTCACCGCAAGGCGGAGACGCTCGGGTCGCTGACGATTCCGCGCGAGGAGCGCGCGGAACGGCTGCCGCGACTCGCCGCGGCGGCTGGTGTTCGCGAGCTGGTGTACCTGGCCACCTGCAACCGGGTCGAGGTCGCGTTCGCGCTCGAGGGCGCCACGTCGATCACGGCATGCCGACAGCGGATCTTCGCCGCGCTTACCGGGCGCGACCCGCACGCCGGTGAAGCCGAACAGGCGCTGCGCGTCTGGCAGGGCGAAGGCGCCGTCGAGCATCTCTTCCTCATGGCAGCAGGACTCGACTCCGCGCTGGTCGGGGAGAACGAGATCGCCGGTCAGGTGCGAACCGCGTTCGAGGAGGCGCGCGCGCTGGGACTGGTCGGCAAGCGGCTGGAGCCACTGTTCGGCGAGGCCTTCAAGCTCGCCAAGCGCGTACGCCCGCTGGCCGAGGGAAAACGCGGCCAGGTGTCGATCGCCGACCTCGCGCTACGGCACGTCCTCGATCGCATCGATCGCACCGGCGGTACGGTCGCGCTGGTGGGCGTCTCGGCGATGACCGAGCAGTGCGCGAGGGCACTCGCCGCGCGCACGATCCCCGTGATCATCGTGAACCGCACCCCGGAACGGGCCGCGACGCTCGCCGCCGAGGTCGGTGGCCGGAGCCGGTCGCTGGCCGCGTTCCGCGAGACCCCGGACTCCGTCGAGGTGCTGGTGGTCGCGACGGGCGCGAGAGAGCCGGTGCTCGTGCGCGCCGATCTCGAGCGGATCGCGGCGCGGACGGCGTCGGGTGAGTCACCGCTCGTGGTGGACTTGGGCGTACCCGCGAACGTGCCGCCGGAGGACGCCGCCGCCGCCGACGTGCCACGCATCGGAATGAACGACCTCAGTGAAGAGGCCGCAGAGGAGCGGCGCGTGGTGCTGCGCGAGCTCGGCGCGGCGCGCGCGTGCGTCGACGATGCGCTGACGGAGCTGCGCCGCCACACCGCCGAGCGCTTGATCGGGCCGATGATCGCGCAGCTCCGGCAGCGCTATCGGCATACGACGCTCGAGGGTGTGGAACGGCTGTTCGCGCGCGAACTCCCGGGGCTTGGCGAACCAGAGCGCGAGGCGATCCGCCGTTGGGCGGAGACGCTCTCGCGACGGCTTGCCCACGTCCCATCGCTCGGGTTGCGCGATCTGGTGTTCCAGGTGGGACCACGGGCCGTGGAGGCCTTCTTCGGGACCAGCGAGCCAGAGTTGGCGCGCGAGATGCGCGACGCGATGGACGGCGCCGACGTCGGCTTCCTCGAACCGACGGAGGGCGAACCGTGAGACTGCGGATCGGCACGCGAGGGTCGGTCCTCGCGCTCGCCCAGGCGGCGGATGTCGCGCAGCGCCTCGAAGCGCTCGGGCACGTCACGGAGACGATCGTGCTCTCGACGGCAGGCGACCGCATGACGGATCGTTCGTTCGCCGACGTGGGAGCGTTCGGCATCTTCGTGCGCGAGATCGAGACCGCACTCCTCGAGGAGCGAGTGGATCTGGCGGTGCACTCGTACAAGGACATGCCGTCGAACTCGCCGGCGGGGCTCGTGGTCGCGGCGGTACCGGAGCGCCTCGACGCGGCCGACGTGCTGCTGGTGCGCGCGGACGCGGTGGCCGATGAGACGGCGGAACTCCCGCTGCGCAACGGCGCGCGGGTGGGGACCTCCGCAGCGCGCCGGGAAGCGCAACTGCGCGCGGCACGCGCCGACCTCGCCCTCGCCCCCCTGCGGGGCAATGTGCCCACGAGGGTGCGCGCGCTCGTCGAGGGGCGCTACGATGGCATCGTGCTCGCCGTCGCCGGGCTGACGCGACTCGAGCGCGCTGCGGCCGTCGGCGCAGAGCCGCTCGTGCCGTCGACGGTAGTGCGGCGACGGCTCGATCCGTCGCACTTCGTGCCCGCGCCGGCACAGGGGGCGATCGCGGTGCAGGTGCGCGCGGACGCGGTCGACATTCGGACCGCCGTCTCCGCCATCGACGACCTACACAGCGCGCGCACGCTCCGTGCCGAGCGCTCGGCGCTCGCGCTCGCCGATGGCGGCTGCACGCTGCCGTTCGGCGCATGGTGCCGCGTCGAAGGGTCCGGCGGGCTTCGCCTGACCGTCGCGCTCGGGCGCAGCGATCACACGATCGCGCGCGCCGAGGTGTGGGGCGAGGATCCCGACACGCTCGCCGTCTCGGCCTGGCGCGCGATCATGCGCGACGCAAGGCCATGACCGGCGTCGCCGCGCTCCGGGGGCGCAGGATCCTCGTCACCCGCGCCGCGGAGGACGCGGCCGATTGGGCGGCGCGGCTCTCGGCGATGGGTGCGTCCCCCGTCGTCCTTCCCTGCCTCACCATTGAACCGATCGACGACGTCGCCACCCGCACCGCCCTCGTCCGTGCCCTAGAGACCGCCGACTGGATCGTGGTGACATCGCCACGCGGCGTCGCGGCACTCCAGACGCTCCACGGCGCCGGGCTTTCCGGTCGCCACTCTATCGCGGCGGTGGGCCCGGCGACGGCCCGCGCGTGTCAAGAGCTCTTGGGGCGGACGCCACTCGTGGCGGATGAGACGACGTCGGCGGGGCTCGGACGCCGGTTGGCGGCCCTGCTCGGGACGGGCGGCGAGGGAGCGGAGTGCCGAGTCGTGCTGGTGGGGGCGGCCGGTGGGCGCGATGAGGCCGAGGCAGCGCTCACCGCGCAGGGTGCCATCGTCTCCCGCATCGATGTGTACCGTAGCGTCCCGGTGCCGGTCGCCGCGCAGAAGTACGATCTTGCAGGCGACGGTGTGGAGGACGTGCTGCTGGCAAGTCCGTCCGCCGTGCAGGGACTCATCAACCGTGCGCTCGTACCGCGCACGGCCCGCATGATCACGATCGGGCCGACGACCTCGGCCGCCGCGACGGCGGCGGGACTGCGCGTGAGCGCGGAGGCACGGCGGCCGACACTTGAGGCGATGCTCGAGGCCATGACATGACCGACTTCCCGATCATCACGCCCGGCGGCAGCCGACCGCGGCGACTGCGGCGCGGTGCCGCGCTCCGCGACCTCGTCGCCGAAACGCGGGTGCGGCCGGAACAGTTGATCATGCCGCACTTCGTCCTCCCGGCCGACGACGGCATGCAGCCGATCGCGTCGATGCCCGGCATCTCCCGACTCGGCGTGAACGACCTCGTGCGCGCCGTCGAGGCCGATCGCAAACTCGGCATCCGGGCGGTGCTGCTGTTCGGCGCGCCGCCGGACGGCACCAAGGATGCGGTGGGCAGCCAGAGCCGCGCTCCCGACGGCACTGTGCCGCGTGCGGTGCGCGCCCTGCGTCGAGCCCTTGGCGACGACATCGTGATCACCACCGACGTCTGCCTCTGCGCCTACACCGATCATGGCCACTGCGGAGTGCTCGTGGATGGCGAGGTCCACAACGACCAGTCGTTGCGTCCGCTGGCGGAGATGGCCCTGGCCCACGCGGATGCCGGCGCGGACCTGGTGGGGCCGTCCGACATGATGGATGGACGCGTGGCCGCACTACGCGGCGCGCTCGATGCGCGTGGCCACGAGCACGTGGGCATCATGTCGTACGCGGTGAAGTATGCCTCCGCGTACTACGGCCCCTTTCGCGACGCCGCCGGTTCGGCGCCCGGGCACGGGGACCGCCGCAGCTACCAGATGGACCTGCGGAATGCGGCGGAGGGCGTGCGCGAAGCGCTGCTCGACGAAGCCGAGGGCGCCGACATCCTCATGGTGAAGCCGGCGATGGCGTACCTGGACGTGATCCGCCGCGTGAAGGACGCGACTTCGCTGCCGTTGGCCGCGTACAACGTCTCGGGTGAGTACTCGGCGCTGAAGGCGGCCGCCGAGCGTGGGTGGCTGGACGAGCCGCTGGCGGTGCGGGAGAACCTGCACGCGATGGCGCGCGCCGGCGCCGACATCATCATCACGTACCATGCGCGCGAGGCGCTGGCCAAGGGGTGGCTGTGAGCGCCGGACCAATGTCGCGCGCGTGGATGGAACGCGCGGAGCGTGTGATTCCCGGCGGCGTCAGTTCGCCGGTGCGCGCATTCCGCGCGGTGGGCGGTACGCCGCTGGTGCTTCGGTCGGGTCAGGGGGCGGAGTTCGAGGATGTCGACGGCAAGCGGTACGTGGACTTCGTCTGCTCGTGGGGACCGCTCATCCTGGGGCACGCGCATCCCGAGGTGCGGCAGGCGATCTGCGAGGCGGCCGCGCGGGGCACGAGCTTCGGCGCGCCATGCGAACCCGAGATCGAGCTGGCGGAATGGCTCGTCGGCGCGTATCCCGGACTCGAGCAGGTGCGCTTCGTGTCATCGGGCACCGAGGCCGTGATGAGCGCGATCCGCCTCGCCCGCGGCGCGACGGGACGCGACCGGATCGTCAAGTTCTCCGGCTGCTACCACGGCCACGCCGATCACCTGCTCGTCTCTGCCGGTTCGGGACTGGTGACGTTCGGGCGTGCCTCGTCGGCGGGGGTGCCGGAGGCATTCACCCGCGAGACCATCGTGCTGCCGCTGGATGACGAGCAGCGGCTCACCGACCTGTTGCGCACCGAGGGTGCTCGCATCGCGGCCGTCATCGTCGAACCGGTGCCGGCGAACAACGGATTGCTGCTGCAGCGTCCTGAGTTCCTGGCCACGCTGCGGCGCGAGACGGAACGTGCGGGAACACTGCTGATCTTCGACGAGGTGATCTCGGGCTTCCGGCTCGCCAAGGGCGGCGCGGCGCAGCTGTTCGGGATCACGCCGGACTTGGCGACGTTCGGCAAGGTCATCGGCGGCGGGCTGCCGGTCGGCGCGTTCGGTGGACGGCGGGACCTGATGCGCCATCTCGCGCCGGAGGGGCCAGTGTACCAGGCGGGCACGCTATCGGGGAACGCGGTCGCGATGACGGCGGGGCTGACCACCCTCCGGGTGCTCGAGCGAGAGGACGGTTGGGCGCGGCTCGAGGGCACGGGCCGTGAGCTCGAAGCGCTGCTCGCACCGGTGCTCGCGAACGCGCCGATGCCAACGCAGTTGGTGCGGCTCGGCTCGCTGTTCTGGCTCGCGCTGCAGTCGGGCAGCGCCCCGCGCTCGGCAGAGGCGATCGATGCCGGGGCGGCGGCCCGGTACGCGCCGATGTTCCACGCGTTGCTGGCCGACGGAGTGGCGCTGGCACCCTCGGCGTACGAAGCCGGATTCCTCTCGCTGGCGCACGAGAGCCGGCACCTCACGCGCTTGCGCGACGCCATCGCGCGCGCACTCGCGGAGCGCGGAGACCAAGCATGAGATGGCGCAAAGGCCCCCCGCGCACCCGATCGGTGCAACTCGGCTTCCTCGTCCTGCTCGCGGTGTGCACCGGACAGCTCGCCTACTGGCTCATCGACGAGTGGTACTACACGGCAGGCGTGGTCGCACAGCGCCGGGCCGCCTACGACTCCGAGGTCGCGGGGGCGGGTGCACTGCTGCGGGCGGGGACGGGCTGGAGCACCGTGGCGTCGATGTACCCGGACCTGGTGCTCGCGGCGGATTCGGTGACGGTCACCGTCGCGCCCGACGCACTCGCTGCGGTGACCGACGCGCGGTTCCACCGGCTGCACCGGTATGCGTGGGAAGGGGCATTCTTCCTCGCGGTGCTCCTCGCAGCCATGTCGATCGTGTATCGTGCCATTCGCGAGGAGGCGAATCTCCGTCGGCGACAGGACGACTTTCTCGCGACTGTGTCGCATGAGTTGCAGAGTCCGCTGGCGAGCATGCGCCTCTCGGCCGAGACGCTCGCCATGCGCGACCCGCCGGTGGCGCGGCGCGCCGAGTTGGTCGAGCGCCTCCTCTCCGACCTCGGGCGTCTCCAGCGCGTGATCGCCAACATCCTCGATGCCTCACGCCTCGCGGTGGCCGGCGCGCACGCGGCGCCGCAGCCACTCGTGCTCGACGATGAGGTCCGGGTGGTGCTCGACGAGCTGGCCGACCTCGCGCGGGAGAAGGAGATCACCGTGAGCACGGAGATCACGCGCGACGCGGTGGTGCTCGCGGATCGGGATGGCGTGCGGACGGCGCTCCGGAACCTGCTGCACAACGCCCTCAAGGCATCGATCGGCGGCGGACAAGTCCGTCTCTCGGTGCAGCCGATCGATGGCCACGTGCGTCTGGTGGTCAGTGACGACGGCGGGGGATTCCCGCCCAACGAGGCCGATCGCTTGTTCGAGAAGTTCGTCCGAGTGGAGGGCGGTGGCGGCGCCGGCGGCGGTACCGGACTCGGACTCTACATCGTGCGGCGGTGCGTGGAGTTGGACCACGGCGCCGTCACCGCCGAGAGCGCGGGAGTGGGACGCGGTGCCAGGTTCACGGTCACCTGGCCGACCGCCGGGGAGCGACGCCCATGAACGCCGGCGCGTTGCGCGTGCTGCTCGTCGAGGACGAGGTCAACCTGGCCCGTGGGATCCGCGAGAATCTCGAGGCGGAAGGGCATGTCGTCGAGGTCGTCGGTGACGGTCGCGTCGCCCTCGAACGCATCCGCCGACAGGAATACGGCCTCGTGATCATGGACGTGATGCTCCCGGGCATGGACGGATTCACCGTATGCCAGATCGCGCGGCGCGAAGGACGCGACACGCCCGTGCTGTTCCTGACGGCAAAGGGCGGAGCGGGCGACCGCATCCGCGGGCTCGAAGCGGGCGGCGACGACTACCTGCCGAAGCCTTTCCACCTGCGCGAGTTGCTCTTGCGTGTGGCGGCCATCCTGCGTCGGCGCACGCGCTACGATGCGCTGACGTCGCTCGAGCCGGTCGTGCGGTTCGGCGAGAACGAGTTCGACTTTCGCAGTTTTCGCGGGCGCTCCCACGACGGCGCCGACCAGATCCTAACCCAGAAGGAAGCGATGATCCTCAAAGTGTTGGTGGAGCGGGAAGGCGAAGTGGTCTGGCGCGAGGAGATCCTCGAGCAGGTCTGGGGGGACGACGTGCTGCCGTCCTCGCGCACCATCGACAACTTCATCGTGCGCCTGCGCAAGCGCTTCGAGCCCGACCCGGAGCACCCGCGCTACTTCCACACGGTGCGCGGCATCGGCTACCGTTTCGTCGCCGCCGGCGAGGCCTCATGAACGATCGCCTCCTCCGCACGCTGCGCGGCGCCCCGACCGATCGGCGTCCGATCTGGGTGATGCGCCAGGCCGGCCGCTACCTGCCCGAGTATCGTGCATTGCGCGAACGGTACCGGTTCGAGGATCTGGCCGGGAACGCCGCGCTCGCGGCCGAGGTCACGCTCCAGCCGCTCGCCCGCTTTCCGCTCGATGCAGCGATCATCTTCGCCGACCTGATGAGCCCGGTCGGCGCACTCGGCCTCTCGGTCCGGTTCGATCCGGGTCCGGTGCTGGCGCGTCCCGTGCGCACCGCCGCCGACGTGGATGCGCTCCTCGATCCGGCGCCCGGAACGATCGCGCCGGAGGTGATCGAGGCGCTCGCGCTTGTGAAGCGCGAACTCGGCGGCCGCGCGGCGCTGCTCGGGTTCGCCGGCGCGCCCTGGTCGCTGGCGGCATATCTCGTGCAGGGCCGTGGGCAACCGGGCTTTCCGGCGCTGCGCGCTCTCGCCGCGTCCGACGCCGGGCTGGTGCACGCGCTTCTCGGGCGCCTCACGACCCTGGCGATCGACTATGTGACGGCGCAGGTGCGAGCCGGCGCCGATGCCGTGCAGCTCTTCGATACCTGGGCCGGCGTCCTCTCGCTCGAACAGTGGACGCTGCTCGTGCGCCCGCATCTGCTGCGGTTCCTGGACGGAACGCGAGGGCTCGGCGCACCTCGCATCCTCTTCGTGCAGGATGCACCACATCTCGTCGATGCTTACGCCTCACTGCCCGCCGAAGCGCTGGCCGTGGACTGGCGCGAGGACCTCGGCGCACTGCGCGCTCGCCTCGGGCCGGAGAGGGCGCTGCAGGGCAATCTCGATCCGGCCATCCTGCTCGCCGGTCCGGAACCGACCCGCGTGGCGGCGCGCGCTCTGCTCGCTCGGGTGCCGACGCGCGGACACATCGTGAACCTGGGGCACGGTATCCTGCCCGAGACTCCGATCGACAGCGTGCACGCACTCATCGATGTCGTGCACGCGGAAGTCCCCGCATGAGCGAATCAGTCGAGGACTGGTTGCCGGGCGCGGCGCGTCCGGTCGGGCGAGACGTCACCGCGGAGTTACTCGCCCGGTACGACCAGTCGGGCCCTCGATACACGAGCTATCCGACGGCCGTCGAGTTCCACGACGGCCTGTCGGGCAGCGACTATTCGGCGCGACTCGCCGCCGCCGACCTGTTGGGGGAGGCGCCCCTCTCGTTGTACGTGCACCTGCCGTTCTGTGCCGAGCGGTGCCTCTTCTGCGGCTGCCACGTGATCGTGACGCAGCGGCGAGAGGTCGCCGCGCCATACCTCGAGTTGCTGAAGCGCGAGATCGACCTCGTGGCGGCACGATTGCCGAATCGGCGTCGCTTCGCCCAACTGCACCTCGGCGGTGGCACGCCGACGTACTACACGCCGGCCCAGCTGACCGACCTGATGGGGCACCTGTTGACGCACTACACGCCGCTCCCCGGTGCGGAGCTGGCGCTCGAAGCGGACCCTCGCGTCACGACGGCCGCGCACATCGATGCCCTCGCCGAGCTCGGCTTCAATCGTATCTCGTTCGGTGTGCAGGACCTCACGCCGGCGGTGCAGGAAGCGATCAACCGCGTGCAATCGCTGGAGCAGACGGCCGCGCTGGTCGCGCAGGCTCGCCGCCGCGGGTTCCGGGGGATCAACATCGACCTCATCTACGGCTTGCCGCTGCAGACCCCCGAGACCTTCGAGCACACCGTCGATGCGGTGCTGTCGCTGCGCCCCGATCGCGCGGCGGTCTATTCGTTCGCGTTCGTGCCATGGGTGCGAGGGCACCAGAAGAAGCTCGACGAGGGCCAACTGCCCGACGCGCGGACCAAGGTGGCGCTGTTCGCGATCGCCCGCGAACGCTTTTTGCGGGCGGGGTACGAGCCGATCGGGATGGATCATTTCGCATTGCCGGACGATGATCTCGCGCTCGCCAAGCACGCTGGCCGACTGCGGAGGAACTTCCAGGGCTATGCCGTGATCCCCGGGGACGACGTCCTCGGGTTCGGCATCTCGGCCATCGGCGACGTGCGAGGCGCATACGTGCAGAACGAGAAGAAACTCTCGACGTATGAGGAGAGGATCGGTCGTGGGGAGATTCCCGTGACCCGCGGCGTGGCGCGATCGGCCGATGACGAAGTGCGACGCACCGTCATCCACGACCTGATGTGCAACTTCCGTGTGGACATCGCCGAGATCGAACGCCGGCACTCCATCGACTTCGGTACGTACTTCGCCGAGGACCTCGCGCTCCTCGCCACCCACGAGCGCGGCGGCCTCGTGCGCATCGACGCAGGGCGCATCGAAGCCACGCCGATTGGCGAACTGTTCGTGCGCAACCTTGCGATGTGCTTCGACCGGTACCAGCGCGAGCGACATGCGGCCGAGACGCGGCCGGTGTTCAGCCGGACGGTGTGAGCGTGCGCCGCATCGTGGTCGTGGGAGGTGGCATCTCGGGACTCGCGGCGGCGTGGGCGGCGCGACAGGCGGCCGACCAGGTGCCGGAAGGACTCGAGGTGCTGGTGTTGGAGCGTGACGTCGAGGTCGGCGGCAAGGCCCGGAGCATGGTGCGGGGGGACTGGCTCATGGAGGGAGGTCCCGCCGGTTTTCTCGGCGGGCGCTCCGAGATGGACGGCCTCATCGATGGTGCAGGGCTGCGCGACGCGCTGGTGCCGGCCGACCCCGAGGCGGCGCGTCGCTACCTGTATCGTGCCGGCCGGCTTCGGCGCGTGGTGTCGAATCCCATCGGGTTCCTGCGGTCGGGCATCCTCAGCGGGGGCGGCTTCGCCCGGATGCTCGCCGAACCGTTCATTCCCGTGCGTCGCGAGGGACCGGACGAATCCGTGTGGAGTTTCGCTGCCCGACGGCTCGGCGCCGAGGTGGCCGACCGGCTGATAATGCCGATGACGCTCGGCATCTTCGCGGGCGATGCCAAGCGCTTGTCGGTCGCCGCGGCATTTCCGCGCATGGTCGCGCTGGAACGTGAGCACGGTTCGCTCATTCGCGGCATGCTCGCGCGCCGCGGGCGCACGAGCTCGGGTACGCTGAGTTCGTTCCGCGGCGGCATGCAGCAACTGCCACGCGCCCTCGCCGCTCGCGGCGGATTCACGGTCCGTTGCAACGCCACGGTGCGCGCGATGCTGAGCACTCCAACGGGTTGGAACGTGGTCGTCGATGGGGATTCCGAACCAGTGCCTGCGGACGCCGTCATCCTGGCGGGTGAACCCTGGGCCAGCGCGCAGTTGCTGCGCGGGCGGCATGCCCTGCTCGCGAAAGACCTCGATGGGATCTACTGCCCGCCGGTCTCGGTGGTGGCGCTCGGCTTCGGTCCGTCGGCGCGCCGGTCGATGCCGCGCGGGTTCGGGGTGCTCATCGCCCGCGGCGAGGGGTATCGCATGCTCGGGAACTTGTGGGAGACCGACTCGTATCCCGGGCGCGGGCCCAAGGACCACCTGCTCGTGCGCGCGATGTACGGTGGAGCGGTCGATCCGGAAGCGGGCGACATGGATGAGTCCGAGCTGCTCGCGCTCGCCCGCGTCGAGATGGCGCGGTTCTACGGGCTGTCCGAGCCGCCGGTGTTCGCATGTGCAGTGCGTGTGCCGCGCGCGATTCCACAGTACGAACTGGGGCACGGTGATCGATTGTCGCGCATCGACCAGGCGCTTGTGGCGCTCCCCGGCGTCTACCTCACCGGGTTCGGCCTGCGCGGCATCGCATTCGCGGATGCCGCCGCCGATGGCACGCGGCAGGGCGCGCGAGCGGCCGCGGAGCTCGTCCGGAGTGCCCCGCGTCTCCCGTGACTGGTCGAACGGCTGATCGGGCCGCTGTTCCCACGCTGGCGGAGTCCGCGAGAGTCGCCGCGTTGGCGACGACGACGAAGGTGAATCGCCTCCGCACGGAATGGCCGTCCGCCCCGGCCGTCTGCCACTCCACCGCGTACGTCCCCGCCGAGAGCCGCCCATTCGACACAGGGGTTGAACTCCTGAGCCCGCCGTGCGAGAGCAGCACGGCGGGCAGGATCAGGAGCGAGAGTCCAGCCAAAAGCGGGACTTGAACGATCGCTCGCGTGATGGCGAGGCCTCAGGGCATCGGCGGGTCGGTCGGACGTCGCGCCCGGCTCCCCGTCTGAGTGAGCCGCACGACCCACTTGGCGCCGCGCTTCTCGAGGATCGCGGTGCCACGGCCGATCGAGTCGATCTTGCGCTCGCCCATGTCCGCGGAGATCGCGTACCGGTAGGTCGCCCAGGCGATGTTGTCCGAGACGCGGACCTCGATCTCGAAGGGACGATACTTGAAGTTCGCAAACTCCTTGAGTTCGGGTCCGAGATGGTTGTCGCGATAGTCGTGCCAGCCGCGGTTGATCCCCGAGCCCTCGATGACGAGCAGACTGTCGCCGGCGTAGAGCGTGTCGAGGGCGGCGAGGTCCTTCCGTTCCGCAGCGGCGAAGAGCGCCTCGATGGTGCGCGTGACCCGCTGCGCTTCGGTGACCGGCGCGTTGCCCTGTGCGCCGAGGTTCCCAGGAACCAACACGAGCAGGACGGTACTAAGGAATGGCAGCACTGTGCTCAGGACGCGCATGGCAGCTCCGTAGGGTAGGTGTGCGAAGGGTGAGCCTCAGAATCGCAGTATAACACCGACTATATTCCACCAATAGCGCTCCGGTCCGCTAGCGAGCGCGCAACGCACCGTTCACCACGCCCCGATGTCCGACTTCGACCCACTCGTCCGAACTCCCGTCACACGCCGCGCGATGCTGCAGTCGCTCGG
>JANOTV010000097.1:0-2940 GCA_031416495.1 Gemmatimonadota bacterium | reverse complement strand
CTGAAGTCAGCCATCGAGCTCGCCCAAGCGACGGGACAGCATCAGCGGGTCTTCCAGATCGAAGCGGCGCTCGGCTCAGTCGAGACCGCCGCCACGGCCAGAGAGCAGAAGAAGATCCAGGCGAGTCGCCAGGCGCCGGTCTCAGCGCCCGACGACATCGCCGCAGCACTCGATGAACTGCTCGCCGAGGTTGCCGCAGCGGCCTGATCCTTCAGATCAGATGCTCGATCCGGCGACGTTGTCGCCGGACGGCTTCGGTCCCGTCGGGTTGGTGCAGGCAACGGTGGAGAGGGCAACGGCGGCGAAGAGGACGACGAAGGCGAGGCGGACAGCGCGCATTTTAAGCTCCAGAGAGGGTGTGGCGGGAACTATGTGTGTTGGAAGCATAGCCCTCTTTCTATTAGTTATAAGTTCCATTCTGTGTCACGAACTGGCATTTTTGTGCCAATCAGCAACAGATTTCGCATTTTTCTAAGGAACTGGTCATGATCGTTGCAGCCTGCGTGGAGCCTCAGAAGCTGGCCCGTCTTCGCGGCGCGGTAGGCGAGTCACATCGCCTCTATGTGGCTCTGGATTGGGCACACGCCGACAGCATCATCCGTCGTCAGCCTGTGGATGTGCTCGTTGTCGATCCGCACTTCGGATCGACGGAGCCCCGCGCGGAGTCGATCCTGGCGCTGCGTCAGCAGTACCGGTCGGTGCCGTTCGTGGTCTACTCCGTGCTGGCCGCACAGACGCTGCGCCCGCTCATCGCCCTTGGACGCGACGGCATGGAGCAGCTGGTGCTCTTCGGCATCGACGACGACCCGCGGCAGCTGCGGCGCACGCTCGAGCGTCAGCCTGGCGTCGCACTCGCGGCCAAGCTGATCGGCCGCCTGCGACCGAAGTTCCGCTCGTTGCCTGCCGCGGTGACGCGGGCGTTCGAGCGCGTCATCCACACGCCGGCGGCGTTCCACGGCGTGCCGGATCTCGCGGCGGCGGCGAACGTCTCGCGTCGCACCATCTACCGCGAGTGCGAGCGCGCGGAACTGGCCTCGCCCCGTGAGATCATCGCCGCAGCGCGCGTGCTCCGCGCCTACGCATTCCTTCGCGAGTCCGACTACGCGATCGAGGACGTGGCCGAGCACCTTCGCTTCTCGAGCCCGCATCATCTCACGAAGACGATGCGCTGGGCGTGCGGCATGACGACGGCGCGTGCCCGCGACCGCATCACCCCCGACGATTTCATCGCCCTGCTCGCTGCGCGCCTCATGCCTGATAACGGCGCGACGGCCGAGCTGCTCGACGACTCGGATGACTGAGCCGGTCGCGCGCATCCCGGTCGCGCGGATTCCAGTCGCGCGCATCCCATGTGCGCGTATCCTGCTGGTGGACGACGACCCCGCGGTCGGCAAGGCGCTGGCGGTTGTGCTGCGACGCGCGGGATTCGACGTGACGCTGGCCGGAGGAACGGCCGAGGCCACGGAGTTGCTCGATCAGCGCTTCGACGCGATGGTGCTCGACCTGCGCATGCCCGGCATGCGCGGCGACTCGTTCTACTATCTGGCGTGTGCGCGCCAGCCCTGGCTGAGCTGTCGCGCGGTGTTCGTCACGGGCGACATCACGGCGCAGGCGGAGGAGATCATCGACAACACGGGTTGCCGGTTCCTCCTCAAGCCTTTCCTGACCGAAGAGCTGCTCGCCGAACTTGCGCTGGTGGTGCCATCGAACCTCGACAGCGACGTGCCACGCGCGGGGTGAGCGGTCGGTGCGCGGTCGGTGCGCGGTCGGTACGCGGCGCAGCCGGTCAGCGAGGAACAGTCAGTACTTCCATTTACGGAGCGTGGAGAGTGCGGTTGAGAGGGCCGAACGCTCCTGCACACCGGTCGCAGACTCCAGGAGCATCTCGTATGTGCCGAGTGCCAGCTTGAGCGCGACGGGATCGCTCTCCGCGCTCGCCACGCTCGTCGCATTGTCCGCGAGCGCCGCGTGCGCGAGTTTGTCGTCGGGAAAGCGCGTCGTCACCTGGTGCCAACGCGTCATGCGCCCACGCGGGGACGGTTCCGTGAGTGCCCATAGATGCCAGGCGGCTCGGTTGGTCGGGTCCGCGGCGAGCGCGCGCGACGCGAACCCGCCCACGACATCGGGACCTCTGCCGGTGAGCCAGTATGCATTGGCCAGCGCCACGAGCACCTTCGCATTGTCCGGCTCGCGCTCGATCACGCGTTCGTACACCGGGCCTGCGACCTCATGCAGCTCGGCAAAGGGCTCCACCGCGCGAAGCAACTCGGCGGTGTCGGCCGTCGCCGCACAGACGGCATCGAGGCGCGCGAGCAGTTTCGCGATGTCCGCATCGGAGCGATATTCCTTCACCGCCGCCGCGACTGCGGCGCGCGAATCCTGCGCTGACTTCCCCATCGGCGAAAGTTATCCGGTGCCGATTCATCCGGCACCCACCAGCGCGGAGTGCGCATGAGCGACCAGGCGCCGAAGAAGAGTCTGCAACATTCTCTGAACAACCCGCTCGCGGGACTGTTGGCCGAGCTGCAACTGCTCGAGATGGAGGATCTGCCGCCGGAGCATCGCGGGTCGGTGGAACGCGCCATCGAACTCTGCCGCCGCCTGATTCTGATCGTGCGCGAGCGGGTGCCGTCGTCCCTGGAGTAGGCAGGGCCGGCTGTGGCGTAAGCGCCAAGGGTTGCGCGAGCGGGCCGTACGGCACATACTCATACAACCGCCCGTCGCGGTGAGGCCGAGATATTCGCCCACCCGGACGGCCGCACATTCCCAGACGCTCCCCCGCCACGCGCTCTGCGCGGCGTACCCCGGCAACCTTCGCCGGGGAGTCGGCCGGATACGTCAGGGCGCTATGTAGACATCCAGTCCCTTTTCATGACAGAACGTCGTCGTCCGCCCCGTCGTGGGCGTGGTGCGCGCCCGCGTGGCGAGATCGCGCCTGAC
>JANOTV010000096.1:0-2440 GCA_031416495.1 Gemmatimonadota bacterium | reverse complement strand
GGAAAGCGCGCGCACGCGCGAGACCGGTCCGTCCGTCGGATGCCTCCTCGACCCGGTAGCCCGCGCGCGTGAGGTGATTGCGCATCAGGGCGCGGGCGGTCGCGTCGTCATCGATCACGAGGACCGTCAGTCCATTCCCCTCTGCGGCCGATCGCGAGGCGGCGTCCACCGGCAACTCGGACCGCGCCGCCGCCCCGGGCAAGCGGACCGTGAATGCGGACCCCTCGCCCGGCACGCTCTCGACGACGATCTCGCCCCCCATCCCCTGCGCGATACGCCGACTGATCGCGAGCCCGAGCCCCGTGCCGCCGTAGCGTCGGGCGGTCGTCGCGTCGGCCTGTGTGAAGGCCTCGAAGAGCCGCGACATCTGCTCCGCCGTCATTCCGATCCCCGTGTCCGACACACGGAACACGAGTCGGTCGCCCGCCGCGCCGCGCTCGCGGCCGGCCGAGAGCGTGACGACGCCGCTCTCGGTGAACTTGCAGGCGTTCGAGAGCAGGTTGAGGAGCACCTGCCGCACGCGCGTGAGGTCCGCGTGCATCGTGCCGACCTGCTCGTCGATCTCGACGACCAATCGATTGTGATTCTTCTCGACGAGCGGGCGAACGGTCGTCGCCGCGGCCTCGATGACCTCGCGGACCGAGAACGTCTCCGGGGCGAACTCCATCTTCCCGGCCTCGATCTTCGAGAGATCGAGCACGTCGTTGATCAGCGCGAGCAGGTGTTTGCCCGCGGTCTGGATCTTCGCCAGGTCGCCAATGAACGACTCGAGTCCGACCTCCTCCTGCGCCTCCTCCTGCAGCATCTCGCTGTAGCCAATGATCGCGTTGAGCGGTGTGCGCAGCTCGTGGCTCATGTTGGCAAGGAACTGGCTCTTGGCGCGATTCGCGCCCTCGGCCTCGTGCCGCGCCTCGGTCAGCTCACTGATATCGTGATACATCCCCATCAGCGCGACGCGCGATTCGTCGGCAATGACCGGCACGCCGAGGATCTCGACATCCACGAGGGTACCGTCCTTCCGCCGTCGCTTTCCGATCCCCTTCACGGGCCTGTCGGCGGCGTCGCGGCTGTACTGCGCGGCCTCGCCGAGCGTGCTCGAGTCCGTGATGAGTTCGTCGAGGTTGCGGCCGCGGGCCTCCTCCTCGGAATAGAGGAAGAGCTGCTCGAACGCGGGGTTGCACGAGGCGACCTTGTAGTCCGTGTCGAGCTGGACGATCGCGACGGGACTGTTGTTGAGCAGACTGCGGAAGAACTCGCGCTGGCGCGCCGCCTCCTCGTAGAGGCGCGCGCCCTCGATGGCGATCGCGGCCTGCGGGGTGAAGAGGTTGAGGAGCCGCAGGTCGTCCGGCCCGAACGTACGCGTCGGGTTCGCGTCCACGATCGCGATCGCGCCGACGAGGCGATTGTCGATGAGCAGTGGTGCGGCGACGACGGACCGCACCGGCACGTCGCTGTACTTCGACGAGCGGCCAAGCCAGGCGTGATAGTCGGGGATGATGAGCGGTTCTCGCGACTGCGCGACGAGTCCCATCGCGCCCTCGCCGAGCTGCAGCCGGATCCCGGTCGTGTCCTTGCCGATCTTGTGGCTCGCCGCCACGACAAGCTCGCCCTTGACGGAGTCGAAGATGGCGAGCTCGCCACCGGAGACCCCGAGCAGCGTGACGGCGCGCGCAAGCGTCGCCTGCAGCGTCCGCGGCAGCTCGCGCTGCGTGAGCAGGTCGGCCATCGAGCCGAGCACCGCCTGCATCTCGTCGGCGCGCCGACCCTGCGAGACGATCAACCGCGCCCGCGCGATCGCGATGCTCGCCTGGTTGGCTGCCGCGGTCAGGATCTCGAAGTCGCTCGGGCCGAACGCCTCGGGTTCGGTGCTCTCGACCGCGAGCACGCCGATCACGTTGCCGTCGATGATGAGAGGCACATCCACTTCTGAGCCGGAGTTCAGCGTCGGCTCGTAGTTCGACTCGCGGCGCACGGAGGGCGTGTAGTGCAGCTTCCCATCAAGCAGCGCGCGCTCGGTGATGCCGTGACCCTTCGCCAGGCGGAAGCCGGGCTGCGCGGCGGTCCAGCCGACGCTCGCGACCATCACGCGGTCGCCGGTGGCCTCGTCAATGAGGAAGACACCGAGGAAGGCGTAGCCGAGCGCCTCGTCGCGGAGCCCGTGGACGACGCTGTCGCAGATCTCCTGCTCGTTGGTGGCTGCGGCGATCGCAGAACTGAGGCGCAGCAGGGCGGACTGTCGACGCGCGGTGGCACCGTTGGCAGCGAGTGCGTGGGGCTTCGCCTTCTTGGCCGTCGGCGCCTTCTTCAGTTTTTTCTTGCTTCGATTGGTCGCCATGAGCTTCCGGGATGGGTCGCGCGGCCAATTCTAATGGGAATGCGACGCCGCCGATAGCTGGTTGATCGACGCCGGTTCGGTCGGCGACGCTGGCATTCTCCGGTC
>JANOTV010000095.1:0-15619 GCA_031416495.1 Gemmatimonadota bacterium | reverse complement strand
CCCTCGGCGCCGCGCCCCCCGCGGCGCAAGGCGGATACTTCGGTCAGAATCACGTCCAGTATTTGAAGTTCGACTGGCGCGTGCTGAAGACGGAACACTTCGACGTGCACTACTACCCGGAGGTCGCGGAAGTCGCGGTCTACACCGGGCGCATGGCGGAGCGCACCTATGCGCGGCTCACCCGGGTGCTCGGCCACGAGTTCCGCGAGCGCAAGCCGATCATCATCTACGGATCGCGCGGCGAGTTCGGGCAGAGCAACGTGCTCGGCGACCTCGGCGAAGGCACCGGCGGTGCGACGGACCCGCTCCGGCAGCGCAACATGTTCTTCTTCACGGGAGACATGCAGTCGAGCGAGCAGGTGCTCGCGCACGAGATGGTGCATGTGTTCCAGTTCGATATCTTCGCGCGCGGCCGTGCGGGCTCCGGCATGCAGACCCTCGCGCAGGTGAATCCGCCGCTCTGGTACATGGAGGGCATGGCCGAGTACCTGTCCCACGGTCCGGTGCATCCGCATACCGACGCGATCATGCGCGACGCGGCGCTCAACGGAAACATCCCGACGATCGAGCAGCTCACCGAGCGCCCGAACGAGTTCTTCCCCTACCGCTTCGGCGAATCGCTCTGGCAGTACGTGGCGCGCCGCTGGGGCGATGAGACGATCGGCGAGATCATGCAGTCGACGCCGGGACTCGGCATCGATCGCGCGTTCCGCCGCTACATCGGCATGGACCTTGAGGACCTTGGTGAGGAGTGGAAGGAGGACGTGCAGGAGCGTTTCCTGCCGCAGATCGCGGAGCTCGAGCGCCCGCGCAAGATCGCGCAGCAGGTGCTCAACCCGCGCCGCACGGGCGGCGTCATCCCCGTGTACATCGCGCCGGTGCTCTCGCCGGACGGCAACACCATCGCCTACATCTCCACCGGCAGCCTCCTGCGCGCGGAGGTCTTCCTCGACCTGTACCTCGCGAACGCGAACACCGGCAAGCGCATCAAGCGGCTCACCAAGAGCACGCTCGACCCCGAGTTCGAGGAGCTGCGCTACGGCTATTCGCAGGGCTCGTTCTCGCCCGATGGCCGCCACTTCGCCTTCACGGCGCAGCGGCAAGGCAAGGACGTCCTCTACATCTACGACATGCGCAGGGGCCGCGTCGTGCGCCGCCTCGACACGCCGCTGCAGGGCATGCTCGGTCCCTCCTGGTCGCCCGATGGACGCCGCATCGTGTTCAGCGGGACGAAGGGCGGCATGTCCGACCTCTATGTGATCGATGCGAACGGCCGCAACCTGCAGCGCCTCACCGAGGACCCGTACGGCGACCTGCAGCCGCAGTGGTCGCCCGATGGCCGCTACATCGCCTTCGCAAGCGAGCGCGGGCCGCAGTCCGACCTCGTGACGCTGCGCTTTGGCGACTGGCGCATCAGTCTGTATGACCTCGAGACGAGCACCGTCGAGGTGATCGGGAACCAAGCGGGAAAGAACATCAACCCGATGTGGGCACCCGACGGACAATCGGTCGGATTCATCTCCAACCGCACGGGCATCCCGCAGCTCTTCCTCTATGAGATCGCCGAGAAGGAGCACTACCAGCTCACGAAGTTCATCGGTGGCATCGCCTCGATGACCGCGAGCAGCCCCGCGATGTCATGGGCGCGGCAGGCGGACAAGCTCGCATTCACCTATCAGGACGACGCCGACTTCACGGTCTGGAGCATCGTCAACCCGCGCCAGCTCAAGAAGGCGCCCTATCGCGAGAAGGCGCCGGTGGTGGCTGCGGCGCCACCGGTCGACAGCGCGGGCATCCGTTCGTCGAATGCTGCGGCGGCGATCGCCGAGCTCGCGCGTACGACGACGGACAGCATCGCTGCCGCGCGGCAGGCGGACCCGCGTCGCCGCTCGGTGCTGCGCGGCAACGAAGGGTGGCGCCCGTCTGCCGTCATGATGGCGGCTGACAGCCGCGGCGTCTCAATCGCGGCGCTGCTCGACAGCGCGAACCTCGCCCTGCCGGACAGCGCGTCGTTCACCGACGAACGCTATCGCGGCGGACTCCGCCCCGAGTACATCGCGCGTCCGCAGGTCGGCTATGCGCAGGACAACTTCGGACGCGGGGTGTACGGCGGCTCGGCCATCGTGCTCTCCGACATGGTCGGCGACAAGCGCCTTGTGCTCGCCGGCGGCATCAACGGCCGCGTGAGCGAGGCGCAGCTCTACGCAGAGTACATGAAGCTCGGCGGACGCCGCCAGTACAGCATCGGCCTGCAGCACTCCCCGAGTTTCTTCCTCACCGGTTTCACGCAGGAGCCGCTGTCTGCTGGTCAGTTCCTGCAGCGGCAGACGATCACGCGATTCATCCAGCGGTCGGGATTCCTGACGGGCATCCATCCGGTCAACCGGTTCACGCGCGTCGAGTTCGGCATGGCGCTCACGAACCTGGACCGCGCGAACATGTACGTGAGCCAGGGCATCGACGCGAACCGCGGCTTCTCCACCGGCTTCTTCATCGACTCCATCAGGGGCATCGGTCCGCTCAACTACGCGTCTCCCTTCGCCGCGATCGTCTCCGACAACGCGCTCTTCGGCGCGACGGGCGGTATCTACGGACGCCGGTATCGCTTCATGATCGAGCAGATCGCCGGCAACGTGAACTGGACGCAGTACTCGGCCGACTTCCGCCGGTACGATGCGATCCTGTTCAACTTCGTCACTCTCGCGACGCGCGTGGCGGCCAATCTCTCGGTGGGTCCGGACGAGGAGGAGTTTCCCAAGTACATCGGTCGCCCGGACTTCATCCGCGGATACGACCGTGAGCTCTACGCCTCGGCCGACTGTGGCAGTTCGAGCGCGGACCCGAGGCTTTGCTCCGCCACACAGCTGCTCGGCAGTCGCGTGGCGTATGCGAACGCCGAGCTGCGCTTTCCGCTCGTGCGACGGTTCGACCTCGGGCTGCTGCCGATCTCGCTCCCGCCGGTGGATGGCCTGTTCTTCTACGATCTCGGCATGGCCTGGTCGCAGGGACAGTCGATCAGCCTCACGAAGCCCGAGAACCATGACTTCGTGACGGCGCGGTATCCGCTGCGCAGTTATGGCTTCGGCATCCGGTTGAACCTGTTCAACTTCGCGCTCATCCGGTGGGATTACTCGATCCCGCAGGACGCATCGATCAAGAGGGGATACTGGTTCTGGTCGCTCGGGCAGTCGTTCTGATGCGAACGCGAGGCTAGCTTCAGGACGTGCGCTCCCTCGTCCTGTGCCTCGGCATCATCGTCGTCGCCGCCTGCGGCGATTCGACCCGCGCCACCGTCTCCGCGCCGCTCGTCTCGGGCGCGGATGCCGTGCTGCTTCGCGTGCCGTCCGCCGGAGGCATCGCGCGGGCATATCGCGCGGGCAGCGACAGCGTCCTCTGGCAGTCGCGTGAGCGGGCGCCCGCGTCGAGCAGCCTGCTCAGCTTCGACGAGTTCCAGGGGATGATGATCGGTGTGGACAGCGCCGGTCGCCCATTCAACGTGGACCTGCGACTCGGCGGCGTCTCGAGGCTCAGCGGCGAGCGATTGCGCGGCGAACTCAAGGCTGAAGGCGGCGCCGTGTTCGGCTTCGACAATGCCGGACGCGTGCTGCGACTCACACCGATCAACAGCTGGAGCTGGACGCCCAAGGGCGGTGCAGATGAACTCGTGCCGCACCCCGACGGCTCCCTGCTGCTCGTCTCGTCCGTGAAGGGTCGCACGCAGGTGCTCCGCATGATCCCGCCGGAAGCGCACGTGCTCGACTCGACGTCGATCCCCACGGCGAGCCTGATGCTGCGCACGGACATCGGCGACCGCATCTGGTTCTACACGGACAGCGGACTCATCGCCTTGCGCTCGCGCGACCTCGCGCGGATGACGACCATCCGTCTGCGTGATCCCGCCGTGGCGATGGCAGCGACGCCGAGCGGTGACCGGATCTACGTCGCCACCGCGAACCCGCGCGTGCGGATCGTCGACCGGTACACGGAGCAGGAGCGCGGCTCCATCACGCTCCCGCAGCCGGCCATCGCGCTCCGCATGGACCCCGACGGCCGCTACCTCCTGGCACGTCCGCAGTCGGGCGATTCCGTGTATGTGATCGCCGTGGGCACGGCACGCGCCATCTCCGTGTTCAACTCCAGTTGGCGCGAGGATCTCCCGCTCGTGACTCCCGACGGCGGCGTGCTCGTCGCATCCGGTGCCGACGCCGTGCTGCTCGACGCGGAGACCGGACGCGAGCGCATGCGGTATCGCCGTGGCGCCGGCGACCACTGGCAGCTCGTGCGATGGGACGGATTCCGTCCGCGCGCCGCCGGCCTCGATCGTCCCGTGGAGTTCGAGGAGTTCGCCGCCGACTCCGCCGCCGCCGAAGCCGCGCTCGCGGCGATGATGGCCTCGCGATACGGCGACTTCTCCGCCTCGGCCGATGTCACTCCGCCGACCGCCGCGGACGCGCCTCCCCAGCCGACGGCGCCGTCAGCGTCGGTCGGAACGCGACATAGCGAACGTGAGACGTGGACCGTGTCGTTCGCCACGATACTCGTCGAGGCGCGCGCGCGAGAGATGGCCCGTGACATCAAGGTGGACGGTCGCGCGGCGCGCGTGATCGAGGGGAACCGAGACGGCATCCCCGTCTGGCGCGTGGTGCTCGGTCCCTATGACCGGCGCGACGAAGCGGAACGCGCGGGCATGAGGTCGCGGCTGCCGTACTGGGTCTTCGAGGGCGTTCCGTGATCAATGAGCCCCTGCCGCCCGAGGCCTGGGCGGCTGAGGCCGCACGCATCGCAGACTCGCTCGAGGATGTCGCCGCAGCAGTCATCATCGGCAGTGACGTGCATGTCGCACTCATCGTGGCGATCGCCATCGCCCGCGCGCAGCGCGACGGACGCCGCGTCGCCATCGGCGACCTCGTGGGCGGGCTCCCCGGCATCAGCGCGCGCGACGGCTCACCGGGCCTGCTCGAGTGCTTTCGCGATGGCGTGCCCATCTCCGACATCGCGCGGACGCTGAGCGAGGAGCCGTCGATCTTCGCCTTGCCGTCGGGCGACGGCGACATCGCCGAACGCTGGGTGTTCGAGAGCGCGCGATGGACGCGACTCGTCTCGGGCTTCCGCGAGGTGGATGCGCTGCTGCTCCTTGTCGCTCCCAGCGGCGCACCGGGACTTGGATCGCTCATCAACGTGGTGGATGGTGTCGTCGCGGTGGACCTACCGCCCACGGTGATCCGCACGTGGCCGCTGATCGCCACAGTGGACCGGCCTGAAGTCGAGCTGCCGGAGATCGCCACCCCCTCGCGGGCGCAGGAGCCGGTCCCCGGGGGCGCTCCGAGGGGCAGGCGGCATGGACGTCGTCTGGCCGGTGCCATCGTGCTGTTCGCCATCGTGGCCGCAGGCGTCGCGTTCGCCATGGGAGGACGCGATGGACCGCTGGAGCGCAGCACCAACGGCGCCCCGGCGGCCGAAGTCGCCGGGGTGCCGTCGGCCGCCGATGGGTCGCTCGGAGCCGCCGCTGAGGACCTCCCCGAGATCATGCCCTCCGACACCATCACGCTGGGACCGATTGTCAACCCCGCAGACTCGTCCATCGCCTCGGATTTCGCCGTCGAACTCGTAGCGGCGAACACCCTCACGGGTGCAAATTCCCGTCTTGCGATGCGCGGGGAAAAGTTGCCCGCGCCGACACTCGCTCCCGTCCTGCTCGGTTCGGACGGGAGACCGTGGTTCCGCGCGCTGACCGGGGCATGGCGCCAACGCGCAGAGGCGCAGGCCTACCTCGACGCGCTCCGCGACCGCGGGCTCGTGAGACAGGATGTGGGACGTGTGTTGCGCGTGCCGTTCGCGCTGCAGCTCGCGGATGGGGTCCGACTGGCCGATGTGCCCGCTTCCGTGGCACAGTGGGAGGCTAAGGGAGTCCCCGCCTATGCGTTGGTGCAGGATGACGGGACAGCGCGCGTATACGCGGGCGCCTTTGAGACCTCAGGCCAGACCGCATGGCTCGCCAAGTCGCTTCGCGACCTGGGAGTGGTGCCGGTGCTGGCTTTCCGAACCGGGAGAACATTCTAAGTGCGGCTGACCAGGCTCGAGTTGCATGGCTTCAAGTCCTTTGCGGACCCGACGTACCTGACGTTCGAGCAGGGCGTCACCGCCATCGTCGGGCCCAACGGCTGCGGCAAGTCGAACATCTCCGACGCGGTGCGTTGGGTGCTCGGTGAGCAGCGCGCGCGACTGCTGCGCGGCGCGAAGATGGAGGAAGTCATCTTTCAGGGCTCGTCGGCGCGACGCGCGGTGAACATCGCCGAGGTCTCGCTGCACTTCGAGAACGAAGACGGCCAGCTCCCGGTGCCGTTCAAGGAAGTCGTCATCACGCGCCGTCTCTCGCGCAGCGGCGACAGCGAGTACTTCCTCAATCGCGCGCCCTGCCGCCTGCGCGACATCCACGATCTCGTGCGCGGCACCGGACTCGGCGCCGACTCCGGCGTCGTGATCGAGAGCCGCATGATCGACGCGCTGCTCTCCGACCGTCCGGACGATCGTCGCGAACTGTTCGAGGAAGCCGCGGGCGTCGGACTGTACCGCGACCGTCGCCGCAGCACCGAGCGCCAGCTCGAGGCCACGAGCACAGACCTGCTCCGCATCGACGACCTCACCTCCGAAGTGCAGACGCAGGTGCGTTCCCTGCTCCGCCAGCGCCGTCGTGCGGAGAAGCATTCCGAGATCACCACGCGCCGTTTTGCCGTGGACCTCACGCTCGCCTCGCGCGAGATGACGACGTGGCATGCCGAACTCACGGATCTCGAGACGCGACTCGCCGAGATGCGCGAGGCGCTGCCCGCCCGCCAGGCCACCGTGCGCGACGCCGAGCTCGCGCGTGATGCCGCGCATGCGACGCGCGCCGCCGCCGAGACCACGCGCCATGAGCGCGCCGCGTTCGCGGCCGCCGCGCGCCATGCCGTGCTCGAGCTGCAGCAGGAGCTCGCCGTCGCCGAAGAGCGCCATCGCAATGCACTGAGCCGCCGCGAGCGCGCGGCGCAGGAGCGCGCCGAGGGCGCCGCGTTCGGCGAGCGCGTGCGCGCCGAGTTCGAGACGGCGCAGCAGGAAGAGACGCAGTGCGCCGCGACGCTCGCCGAGGTGTCGGCAGTGCTGCGCCAGAAGGTCGAGGCGGAGGAACAGTCGCGCGGTGGCGTCGCAGTCGCGCGCAGCGCGGCAGACACTGCGGATCGCGCGGTGCGTGAGCTGCGTGACCGCGTGCGGCGTCTCGAGCTCGAGCGTGAGAACGCGGAGCGCGAGCTCGCCGAGGTCGCCCAGAAGTCCGAGGCGCTCAGCGCCGAGCACGAAACGCTCACTTCGCGGCTCTCCCTCGCCGAGCGCGAGCTTAGTTCGGCCGATGCCGAATTGACGATGACGCGCGAGGCGTCGACCGCCGCGGAGAGCGCGCTCGACCAGGCGCGGCAGGCCGCGCGCGTGGCGCGTGAACTCGAGGCGACGGCCCGCGCCGATGTGCGTCGTGTCGAGGAAGAACACACCGGCCTGCAGGGCAAGCTGGCCGCGCTCGAGGGTCTCGAGCGCGAGCGCGTGGGACTCGCGCCCGCCGCGGCGCGCCTGCTCCGCGAGCGCGAGCGCTTCGGCGTCGGCGCGGTGCTCGGCCCGCTCTCCGACTTCATCTCGGCGGACGCGGCACTCGCCGCACAGGTCGAGCGTTTCCTCGGCCCGAGCGTGCATGCCGTCGTCGTGCGTGACCGTGCGGCTGCCGATGCGGTGCGCGGCTGGCACGCCGAGGCGAATCCCGGCGCGCTGCTGCTCCTGCCACTGGATGCCGTGTCGGGCAACGAACAGCACGGCAGCGACCCGTCGGATCTCTCGGCGCGCGTGCGCGCGGATGGCGCGGCGGGCAGCTGGGTACGCACGCTGCTCGGCCGCGTGCGCGCGACCGAGGACGGCGACGGATTCATCGATGCGCGCGGTGCGATGTGGCTCCCGGGCAAGGAAGCCGGCGCTGGCCCGCTGAGTCGTCGCGCCGAGCTGGACGAACTGCGCGTCGTACTCGGTGGCATCGAGCGCCGTCGCGCCGACGTGCAGGCCGCGGCGCAGCAGGTGCACGACGAAGTCGTGCGCGCCGAAGCGGACGTCGCGCAGGCCGCGGACGCGGCAGCCGGTGCACAGCAGGCGACGGCGCAGTCCGCGCAGGTGCGCAACGAGCGTGATCGCGTGCGTGAGCGCGCCGCGCGCGAGCTCGCCGATGCGGTCGCACTGAAGGAACGTCTCGCAGGCCGTCACACCGCACTCGGCGACCGCGTCACGACGAGCGTCGCCGCGCAGGAAGAGACCGGCCAGCGCCTCGCCGGTGCCGACGAGGCCGCGACGGGTGCGCGCACGACGCGCATTGCCGCCGAGCGCGCGCAGGACGAGGCGCGTGAGACGCGCGCCACGCAGCAGGTGGCGCATGCGCAGGCGGACGCCCGCTGCCAGGTCGCGACCGAGCGTCGCGAACGCCTCGCGCGTGAGCGTGACTCGGCCGCGAACCGCCTGCAGTCGCTCGAGCGCGAGCTTGCGGCGATCGCCGAGCAGGACGGACAGCTCGAGCAACAGATGACCGTCTGGCAGCAGGAGATCGAGGCGCGCCGCGCGACACAGACCGAAGCCGATGCCGCGCTCTCCGCGGCGGAGGAAGGCGTGCGGCAGTCCGATGTGGCCCTCACCGCGAGCGATCGCGCACTCGACGCGGCACGCCACGAAGCGGATTCCTCGGCGCAGTCGCTGCACCTCGCTGAGCTGCGCTTCTCCGATCTCTCGGGCAAGCGCACGGCGATCCGTGAGCGCCTCGAGGCCGAGTGGCGTCGTCCGCTCGACGAACTGATGGCGGGCTACGAGCCGGTCGAGGCGGACGAGGACGCGCTGCGCACGGAGGCGGATGAACTCCGCCGCCAGATCGAGCAGATCGGCATCGTGAACCCGCTCGCGATCGAGGAGCATGAGGAGGAGACCAGGCGTCTCGAGTTCCTCACGACGCAGCGCGCCGACCTCTTCGAGGCGCAGGTCAAGCTGCGGCAGGCCATCAAGGAGATCGACGTCACCGCGCGCGACCTCTTTCTGACGACCTTCGCGCAGGTGCGAGAGCACTTCCGCGAGATCTTCATGACGCTCTTCGGCGGCGGCGAGTGCGACCTGCGGCTCGAGAACCCCGATGCGCCGCTCGACTGCGACATCGAGATCCACGCGAGCCCGCGCGGCAAGCGCACGCAGCGCATCCACCTGCTCTCGAGCGGCGAGCGCGCGCTGGTCGCACTCTCGCTGCTGTTCGGCATCTTCCTCACGAAGCCGAGCCCGTTCTGCCTGCTCGACGAAGTCGACGCGCCGCTCGACGACCAGAACATCGGCCGGTTCGTGCGCATGCTCCACCAGTTCAAGAAGAATACGCAGTTCATCGTGATCACACATAATCCGCGCACGACGACCGAGGGCGCGGATGCGGTGTATGGCGTCACCATGCAGGAACCGGGCGTCTCGTCACTCGTGAGCGTGCGAATGACGGGTAATCCGGTGGACGAGGCCGACGCTCCCGCAGGGAACGGCGTCCCCGCATCAACCGTCGGTTAAGGGAGCACGCAATGCTGGTGGTGATGAAGCACGACGCGACGGAGGCCGATGTCGCGCGCGTGTGTGACTGGATCAGGGACTGCGGCTACACGCCCGTGCCGATGCCTGGCGCTCAGCGCACCGCAGTAGGTCTCATTGGCAACGATGGACGCGTGGACGGTTCAGCCCTCGAAGGCTCGCCGGGCGTCGCCGAGGTCATCCATGTCTCGAACCCGTACAAGCAGGTCTCGCGTGAGTGGCGGCCGGAGAACACGATCGTGACGATCGCGCCGGGCGTGCACTTCGGCGGCACCGACATCCCGATCATCGCGGGCCCCTGCTCCGTTGAGACCGAGTCGCAGATCCTCGCCGCCGCGCATGCGGTGAGGGACGCGGGCGCGGTCGCGCTGCGAGGTGGCGCGTACAAGCCCCGCTCGTCGCCGTACTCGTTCCAGGGGCTGGGCAAGAAGGGCCTCGAGCTCCTCGCGCTCGCCAAGCGCGAGACGGGCCTCGCGATCGTCACCGAGGCGATGGACCGCGAAGGCGCCGAGCTCGTGGCCGAGTACGCCGACTGCCTGCAGATCGGCGCGCGCAACATGCAGAACTATTCCCTGCTCAAGACGGTCGGCAAGCTCGGCAAGCCGGTGCTGCTCAAGCGCGGGATGGCGGCGACGCTCCAGGAACTCTTGCTTTCTGCGGAGTACATACTGTCTGAGGGTAACGGTCAGGTGATCCTCTGCGAGCGTGGCCTGCGCAGTTTCGACCCCAGCGCCCGCAATCTCTTCGACCTCACTGCCATTCCCATCGTGCAGCAGCTCTCCCATCTCCCCATCGTTGCAGACCCGAGTCACGGCACAGGACGCCGCGACAAGGTGCCGCCGATGGCGCGCGCGGCGATCGCCGCCGGTGCGGACGGGATCCTGATCGAAGTGCATCCGAACCCGGAGAAGGCGATGTCCGATGGTGCGCAGTCGCTGACGCCGGCACAGTTCGCCGAGTGTATGCGGCAGCTGCGGCTGGTCGCGACGGCGATCGGGCGCAACGTGACGGTCGTGACCGCAGGAGTCGCTTGACGACGATGATGCGTGGCGCATCGTGGGCGGCGCTCTTCGTGCTGGCCTCGGCACCCGCGATGGTTGCCGGTGCCCAGACGCAGGGCACACCGGCGGTGATGAGCCACGCGGACTTGGTCGCGCTCGTCCTCATGGAGCGTTCGGCGGCGGCCTATTCGTCGGCGCGCACCCTGCGCGCGGGCTTCATGCAGACGCTCACCAATCCGCGTACCGGCAACATCATGCGCTCCCGCGGCGAGTTCCTGCAGCGCGGCGCGGAGCAGTTCGCGTTCCGATTCAGCGAACCGCCCGAGGATCGCATCGTCGCCGACGGCGATGTGCTCTGGCTCTACCTGCCGAGCGCTGCCAGGGGCCAGGTGTTGAAGGTGCCGCGCGCCGCTGGCGCGGGATTCGACCTAGTCGCCTCGGTGATGCGCGATCCGCGCACGCGATACCGCGTCGAGAGCGGCGACGAGTCGGTGATCGACGGCCGCACGGTGCGCGCGGTGCGGCTCACGCCCAAGTCGAACGACGCGGCGTTCACGCGCGCGACGCTCTGGATCGACTCGAAGGAGGCGCTCATCCGCCGCGCCGAGTTCATCGAGCCGTCGGGCATGTTGCGGCTGCTGGATTTCACGAGCGTCCGCACGGGCGTCCAGTTGCCGCGCGATGCCTTCGTGTTCACGCCGCCGCCAGGCGTGCGGGTGATCGACCAGGCGGCGATGCTGGGCGGGACCGTCCCCAAGAAGCGCTGAGCGGCCCGGCTACTCCGCAAAGACTTCCTTCGGTCCCTTCGCCTTGCGCAGGACCTCGGCCGCGCGCTGCACCACCGCGTCGTTCCTCACCTGCCGCCTCAGCTGGAACGGTACGCCGAACGCCTGACGCGCGATCTCGCGACCCAGCTCACGCTCTATGAGCGCTGGGACTTCGTCGTAGGTCGTGACGGAGAGTTTGAGACCCTTGCGCATGACGTCCGAGCGCAGACGCGCGCGCCAGGCCGGGAGCACCGAGAACATCGAGTCATGCACCGCGCCCGACCGTACGAGCGACGCGGCCTGGTCGGCCACGAGTGCTCGCCACTCGGGCACACCGGCGCCGAGCTCCGCGTAGAAGCGTCGCTCCGCGCGGTCCGGCACGCTGTCTCCCGCGATCATGTCGGGCACGATGCCGCCACCGCCGAGGATCGCGCGCCCGGCCGCTGAACGGAACACCGGCCGCGCGGTGTCGGCATCGGCGAGTCGCTCCTCACCCACCGCCGCGACTTCGATGCTGCGACCGAGCGGCGTGAACCATCGCGCGTTGGTGAGCTTGAGCGCCGCGCCGTTGTCGAGTGGATACACGGCCTGCGCACTGCCCTTGCCGTACGTGACGCGGCCCATCACGAGCGCGCGGTCATGGTCCTGCAGCGCGCCGGCCACGATCTCGGCCGCGCTCGCCGTGCCGCCGTTCACGAGCACCGCGACCGGCAGCGACGACCAGCGCTCCGCCGTCTCGTCGACGTACACGGCATTGGCCTGTGGCACGCGTCCCTTCGTGGTGACGATCAGCTGACCAGGTGACAGGAAGAGATCGGCGACCTCCACTCCCTGCGTGAGCAAACCACCCGGGTTGCCGCGCAGGTCGAGTATGAGCGAGGTCGCGCCCAGCTTGCGCAGGGAGTCCACCGTGGCGACGACCTCGGCGGCTGTCGAATCGCTGAACGTGGTGACCGCGAGATACCCGACGCCACCGGCGAGCAGTGTGGCGCGCGCGACGGCGCTCCGGCGGATATCCGCGCGCTCGAGCACCATCCTCATGCGGGACCCCGCGCGCTCCGCGACGAGATCCACCTTGCTGCCGAGCGGACCCTGCAGCGCGTTGCGTGCTTCCTCCACCGTCCATCCCGCCATCGAGCGGCCGTCCACTTCCACGAGACGGTCGCCGACCTGCAGACCGGCGCGCTCCGCCGGTGTGCCGGCGCGCGGCTGCGTGACCGTCACCCAGCCATCGCGCACGTCGACCTGCAATCCGACGCCACGATAAGAGTTTGCGGCCACCCGATTGAGGCGCTCGAGACGCTCCGGAGTCAGGTACGCGGAGTTCGGATCACCAAGCCCGGCGAGCATGCCGGCCGTCGCCTTCTCCCACAACTCCTCCTCCGACACCTGCTCCACGTATCGCTCTCGCACACGCTGCATCACGGCGCCGAGCAGCCGCGAACCATCGCGCGCCGACGCCGTCGATGAGCCACCGACCACCGCGCGCTGCATCAGCCATCCTCCCGCAAGCAGCCCGGAGATGAGGAGCGCGGCGGATGGCAGCAGCCGCATCCTGTTGCGACCGTTGGTACCTGGCATCAAGCGCGTGCCTCTGCGGGTAGGAGCGAAGGAAGTCGATCGCGGATCCAGCTGTGCAGTCGTGCCTCGACGGTGCCCTCGTCGGCCATCGCGTTCACGGGAAGGATCGGCCCGCATTCCGGATGCACTGCCTGCCACGCGGCGGTGGAGAACCGTTCGAACGCCGCCGCCACACGCTCATGAAAACCGATGTCCGCGCGCTCCATGCGGTCGACCGCGCTGCGCGCTCCGGCACGACGCAGCCCCTCATCCGCCGGCAGCATGAGGAGCAGCGTCATGTCCGGCACGAGCCCGCCGGTGGCGAGATGATTCGCCGCGCGCACATCGCTTTCCGGGAGCCCGCGTCCATGCACCTGGTACGCGTACGTGGAGAGCAGGAACCGGTCGAGCAGCACATGCTCACCGCGCGCGAGCGCCGGCCGCACCGCGGTGTGCACAAGTTCCGCGCGTGAGGCGATGAACAGCGCAGCTTCCGTCGCCGGAGCGAGCGGGCCGTCGGTGTGCAGCAGCAGATCGCGGATACGATCACCCGCGGGTGTGCCACCCGGTTCGCGGAACACGCGATGCGGCACGCCCGCGGCCTCCATGCGCGCGGCCAGGCGACGGAGCTGGGTGGACTTCCCCGCTCCCTCGCCTCCCTCGAACACGACGAGCGAACCGCGCATCGCGTGCTGGCTCAGCCGAGCGTGATGATGGAGCTCGTGGCGCCCTTCTTGATGCCTTCGAGCATCCACTGGTTCACCTGCACCATGACCTTGTCGAAGTTCTCATTCCCGGCGATCACGCGCTGGTAGATGGGACTCGCCTGCACTTTCATGAGCAGCGTGTCGAGTTCCTGCTCCATCTCGGCGGTGGGCTGCTCGCCGCGCTCGATCATCTGCTGCGCTCCCGTGCGGAGTGCGTCCATGCGCTGCAGCGCGGTGGTCACTTCGCGGTCGCCGTTCAGCGCCTCGTTCGAGCGCTTCACCGCCAGGTACTCGGCGCTCTGGCCGATGAGTCGTCCCAGTTCCGTCGCCTTGTCGCTCAGCATCACAGCTCCTGTCGTCTGGCCACAACGAATCGTGTGCGGCCGGTAAGATCGAGTCGTGTCTCGACATCGGTGAATCGCCGATCGTTCAACACCGCCTGCGCCGCTCGTGTGGCACGTTCCGAGTCCACTTCGAGCGCGAGCAGGCCACCCGGGTTGAGTACCTCGGCGGCCTCGGGAATGAGGGCCTCGATCACCGCCATGCCCTCGTCATCGGCGAACAGCGCCGTGTGCGGCTCCCAGTCGTGCACGAGGCGTGGCAGACGGGCAGCCTCTTCGCGTGAAATATAGGGCGGGTTCGAGACCACGGTGTCCACCTTCTCGCCCTGCAGCGGGGCGAGGAGCGAGCCCTGCCGGAACTCGATCCTGGCCCGCCGGTCCTCAGGAATGGCTGACAGATTCGCCGTGGCCACTTCGAGGGCCTCCGCCGAGATATCAGTCGCGATCACACGGTCGAACCCGCCCTCGGCCGCGAGCGCGAGCGCGATAGCCCCCGAGCCGGTCCCGACGTCCACGACGGTGCCCTGCCCGCCCCGCTGGGCGGCCAGCACGAGGTCCACCAGCAGTTCGGTCTCGGACCGCGGGATCAGCACCCGGCGGTCCACCGCGAGCGTGAGATGCCTGAACTGTGCGCGGCCGATGGCGTACTGGATCGGCATCCCCTCGCGGAGGCTCACGGCGGCGGCGCGGATCGCATCGGCGACCAGCGCATCGACCACGCCGTCGCGGTGCGCGGTAGGCCAGAAACGTGGTTCACCCATCATGCCGGCAATGAGGTCACGCGCGATCGAACGGGCCGGTGGAACGCCGGGTCCCGCGAGCACCACGGCCAGTTCATCCTGCAGCTCGCCGATCGTCATCAGGGCGAATCGCCCGCGAGCTTCTCCTCGATGTCCGCGAGCCTGAGCGCTTCCATGAGGTCGTCGATCTTGCCATCCATCACCGCCGCGAGGTCGTGCGTGGTGAAGCCGATGCGATGGTCGGTCACGCGGCTCTGCGGATAGTTGTACGTGCGGATCTTGGCCGACCGATCGCCCGTGGAGACCTGGCTCTTCCGCATGCGCGAGCGTTCGGCTTCCTGCGCCGCGATGCGCATGTCGAGCAGTCGCGAGCGCAGCACTTCCATGCCCTTCAGCTTGTTCTGGAGTTGCGACTTCTGGTCCTGCTGACTCACGACCAGTCCGCTCGGGATGTGCGTGATGCGCACGGCGGAGTCGGTCGTGTTCACGCTCTGGCCGCCCGGGCCCGACGCGCGGAAGACATCGATGCGGAGATCCTTGTCCTCGATCTTCATGTCGATCTCATCGGCTTCGGGAAGGACGGCGACGGTCGCGGCGGAGGTGTGGATGCGCCCCTGTGCCTCGGTGGCCGGCACGCGCTGCACGCGATGCACGCCACTCTCGAACCGGAGCGCGCCGAACGCCTCGTGGCCGCTCACCTTGAAGATCACTTCCTTCAGCCCGCCGAGCGTGCCGTCGGACATGGTGATGATCTCGGTGCGCCAGCCGCCATGTCGCTCGATGTAGCGCGTGTACATGCGGTAGAGGTCGGCGGCGAAGAGGGCGGCCTCGTCGCCACCGGTACCGGCCCGGATCTCGACGATCGCATTGCGGTCGTGGAGCGGGTCGGGAGGA
>JANOTV010000094.1:0-5358 GCA_031416495.1 Gemmatimonadota bacterium | reverse complement strand
CCAACGCAACCGGCACCGTGGTCGGCCTCATGCCCCACCCCGAACGCGCCATGGAACCCCTACTCGGCTCCAGCGATGGCGTTGTGCTGTTCGAATCCCTGTTGGCAGCAGCGAAGGTGTAAGGAAGAAGGAAGCAGCAAGCGCGCATCCCGCATCGCCCCGCATCCCGCATCGCCGGAAACCTCCCACCTCCCACCCCAAGACAAATGCCCTCCGAGATCCGCCCATCCAAGAACGAAGACGAATACTTCGCCAAGCTCGACGCCGAGCAGGTGAAGGTGCTCCGCGCGAAGCTCGATGCCGAGCGCGCCACGACTGAACGCAAAGCGCATTTCATGAAGTGCCCCAAGTGCGGCGAGGATCTCAAGGAGCAGGAGCTCCTGAACGTGAAGGTAGATGTCTGTCCGAACTGCCATGGCATGTGGCTCGACAACGGCGAGATCACCATGATCCGCTCCGGCAGCGAAGGCGGCCTCAACGCGTTCTTTCGCGATTTCTTCAAGGGAGCCAAGGGCTAGTGGTCACGAGCAAGAAGGCCGGCGCGACGCCGAGAAAAGGCGATCCCGTCATCACGTCGGCGCTGGTTGCCGAACACGGACTGACACCCGACGAGTACGAGCGGCTGGTCGCGATGCTCGAGCGTACGCCCACGTTCACCGAACTGGGCATCATCAGTGCGCTCTGGAGCGAACACTGCTCCTACAAGCATTCGCGCCCGGTGCTCAAGACACTGCCCACGAAGGCGCCATGGGTGCTGCAGGGCCCCGGTGAGAACGCCGGCGTCATCAGCATCGGCGACGGACTCGCGGTCGCGTTCAAGATCGAGTCGCATAACCACCCCTCCGCCGTCGAGCCGTACCAGGGTGCGGCGACCGGAGTCGGCGGCATCCTGCGCGACGTGTTCACGATGGGCGCGCGCCCGATCGCGATGCTCAACTCGCTGCGCTTCGGCTCCCTCGAAACGCCGCGCGTGCGTTACCTCGTCGCCGGCGTCGTGAAGGGCATCGGCGACTACGGCAACTGCGTGGGCATCCCCACCGTCGCCGGCGACGTGATGTTCGACGCGGCGTACGAGGGCAATCCGCTCGTGAACGCGATGTGCGTCGGCATCATGCGCGAGGACGAACTCATCACGGCGAAGGCCGAAGGCGTCGGCAATCCCGTGATCGTTGTCGGCGCGCGCACGGGGCGCGATGGCATCCATGGCGCGTCGTTCGCCTCCGAGGACCTCTCCGAGGAGAACGAAGCCAAGCGTCCGCGCGTGCAGGTGGGCGACCCGTTCACCGAGAAGCTGCTCCTCGAAGCATCGCTCGAACTCATCCGCAGCGGTCACATCGTCGCCATCCAGGACATGGGCGCCGCGGGCCTCACATCGAGCAGCGCCGAGATGGCCGAGCGCGGCGAAGTGGGTGTGACGATCGACACCCTCAAGGTGCCGGTGCGCGAGACCGGGATGACGCCGTACGAGATCCTCCTCAGCGAGAGCCAGGAGCGCATGCTCGTCGTCGCGAAAAAGGGCCGCGACGATGAAGTGAAGAAGATCCTCGCCAAGTGGGACCTCGTCGCCGAGACCATCGGTGAGGTCATCGCAGAGCCCGTGTACCGCGTGACCGAGGGCGACCACGTCGTCGCCGAGTTCCCCGGCACACGCCTGGTCACCGATTGCCCGCAGTATCATCCCGAGGCGCGAGAGAGCAACGAGGCGGTCGCACGGCGTGAACGTGACGTACATGCGATCACCGAGTACGCCGCTGAGTCCGACCCCGCATGGACGCTGGAACGGCTGCTGCAGGCGCCGACCATCGCATCCAAGCACTGGATCCATCGCCAGTACGATTCCACGGTCCGCACCAACACCGTGCTCGGCCCCGGCGCCGCGGACGCGGCCGTCATCCGCATCCGCGGCACCAAGAAGGCGCTCGCGCTCAAGACCGACTGCAACGGCCGCTACGTGTTCCTCGACCCACGCGTCGGCGGACGCATCGCCGTGGCCGAGGCCGCGCGCAACGTCGCCTGCACCGGCGCGACGCCGCGCGCGATCACCAACTGCCTGAACTTCGGCAATCCCAAGAAGCCCGAGGTGTTCTTCCAGTTCCGTGAAGCCGTCTACGGCATCGGTGACGCCTGCCGCACACTTGAGACACCGGTCACCGGCGGCAACGTCTCGCTCTACAACGAGAACCCGCAGGGCGCCGTCTATCCCACGCCGACGATAGGCATGGTGGGAGTGCTCGACGATGCCTCGCATGCGACGGGTCTCGCCTTCACGAATGTCGGCGACGACATCGTGCTCCTCGGCGAGAATACCGCCGAGCTCGGCGGCTCCGAGTACCTCGCCTGGATTCACGGCGTCGTCGCGGGCGCGCCGCCGGCCTGCGACCTCGATGGCGAGAAGGCGCTCACCACCGCCCTGCTCGCTGCGATCCGTGGCGGGCACGTGCACTCGGCGCATGACTGCTCCGAGGGCGGCATCGCGGTCGCACTCGCCGAGTCGTGCATGGCGAACCGGAACGCGGCCTTTGGCGCACGGATTGATCTCTCCGCGTGGGACTCCCTGCCACTTCGCGCACTGCTGTTCGGCGAGGCGCAGGGCCGCGTGGTCGTCTCCACCGCGAACGCAGCCGCCGTGCTGGATCTCGCGAAGGCGCATGGCGTACCGGCGCGCGTCATCGGCACCGTGACGGACGCAGCGGCAGGACTCGACATCAACGTCGGCACGTCGCGGCTCAAGGCCGCGACCGAAAGACTCATCGATGCATATCACGAGGCGATCCCGCGCGCGATGTCGCGCGCCGTCGCCGATGCAGTCACAGGCGAGCAGGCATTGGCGCTCGCCGGGGAATCGAACTGATGTGTGGAATCTTCGGGATCAGCGGCAATGACAACGCCGCGGCACTGACTCACCTCGGCCTCTACTCGCTGCAGCATCGCGGGCAGGAGTCGGCGGGCATCGTCGCGGTGAAGGACCAGGAAGTGCACGCCATCCGCGCGATGGGCCTCGTCTCGGACCAGTTCTCGCCGGAGAAGATGGCGACGCTCGAGGGCCCGATGGCGATGGGTCACACGCGCTACTCGACGGCCGGTTCATCAACCATCGAGAACGCGCAGCCTGCGCTCGTGCGCTTCAAGGGCGGCCACATCGCCCTCGCGCACAACGGCAACCTCACGAACGCGCCGGAGATCCGCGCCGAACTCGAAGAGGATGGCTCGATCTTCAGCTCGACGATGGACTCCGAGGTCGTCGTGCATCGGCTCGCGAAGTCACGCGCCGAGAAGCCCGAGGCGAAGCTCGCCGAAGCGCTCGTGGGTGTGGAAGGCGCGTACTCGCTGCTCGTGATGATCGGCGACACGCTCGTGGCCGCCCGCGATCCATATGGATGGCGTCCGCTCGTCATGGGTCGACTCAATGGCGCCACGGTATTCGCCTCAGAGACCTGCGCCCTCGACATCGTCGGCGCCACGGTCGATCGTGAGATCCAGCCCGGCGAGATCATCGCGGTGGCGCCGGACGGCTCCATTCGCACCATTCAGAGGCCTCCGGCACCGGATTTGCACCGGTGCGTCTTCGAATATGTCTATTTCGCGCGCCCCGACTCCCGGGTATTCGGTGGTTCCGTCGACCGGGCCAGGCGCGCGCTCGGGCACCAGCTTGCCAAGGAACATCCGGCACCAGGCGCCGATTTCGTGTTCTCCGTCCCTGACTCATCCAACTCGGCTGCCCTCGGCTTTGCTGAGGAGAGCGGACTTCCGCTCGAGCTCGCGCTCATCCGCAACCACTATGTCGGGCGCACCTTCATCCAGCCCACGCAGGAAGGGCGGGATGCCAAGGTGAAGGTGAAGTACAACGCGGTGCGTGAGATCCTCGATGGCAAGTCCGTCGTGATGGTCGACGACTCCATCGTGCGCGGCACGACCACCCGTGGACTTGTGGCGCTCGTGCGCGCCGCTGGTGCGCGCGAGGTACACATGCGCGTCTCATCGCCACCGATCACCGGCCCCTGCTACTACGGCATCGACACGCCTGATCGCGAACAACTCATCGCCGCGAACCATGGCGTGAACGAGATCGCGAAGCTCATCGGCGTGGATTCACTCGGCTACCTCTCGCTCGAAGGCATGCTGGGTTCGGTGCCGAACGGCCCGAACGGATTCTGCCACGCCTGCTTCTCGGGCCAGTACCCCACGCGGCCGCCCGTCGCGCCGCAGAAGCTCCGGCTGGGTTAAGGCGCGTCCTCCCAGCCGGGGAGAGCTACAAACACAACCAACGAGGTCCGTCGTGCAGCAGCAGTCCGTCTTCTTCTTCGGAAACGGCAAGGCAGAAGCAACGCGTGACGATCGAGACCTGCTGGGTGGCAAGGGAGCGAACCTTGCCGAGATGACGAACCTCGGGGTGCCCGTCCCTCCGGGGTTCACCATAGCCTGCCCGCTCTGCGACCAGTACCTCGCGAAGGGCGCGGTGCCGCGTGGCCTGCATGACGAAGTGGAGAAGTCGCTCAAGCGCCTCGAGGTCGCCGCCGGCAAGGGCTTCGGCGATCCCGCCAATCCGCTCCTCGTGTCCGTGCGTTCCGGCGCGCGCGTCTCGATGCCGGGCATGATGGAGACGATCCTCAACCTCGGTCTCAACGACGATACGGTGATCGGACTCGCCGAACTCAGCGGCAGCCGCCGGTTCGCGTTCGATTCATATCGTCGGCTGCTGCAGATGTACGGCGACGTCGTGCTCGGAATGCCGATGCAGGACTTCGAGCACCTGCTCGCCGCGAAGCGCCTCACGAACGGCGTGCACACCGACTCCGAGCTGCCGGCCGAGGCGCTCGAGGCGCTCGTGCATGAGTACCAGGCACTCGTGCGCAACGCGACGGGACGTCCCTTCCCGCACGATCCGCGCGAACAGCTCTGGGGCGCGATCGAGGCAGTGTGGAAGTCGTGGACGCTCAAGAAGGCCGTTGATTACCGTCGCGTGAACAGCATCGCCGAGACGCCGGGCACAGCCGTGAACATCGTGGCGATGGTCTTCGGCAACCTGGGCGATGACTCCGGCACTGGCGTCGCGTTCACGCGTGACCCGTCCACGGGCGAGAAGATCTTCTACGGCGAGTTCCTCGTGAACGCGCAGGGCGAAGACGTCGTCGCCGGCATCCGCACGCCGCAGCCCATCACGGCGATGGAGAAGCAGCTCCCGGGCGCATACGCCGACCTCATGCGCACACAGAAGCTGCTCGAGCGCCATTTCCGCGACATGCAGGACCTCGAGTTCACCGTCGAGCGTGGCAAGCTCTTCCTCCTGCAGACGCGCATCGGAAAGCGCACGGCCGCTGCGGCCGTGCGCATCGCGCGCGACCTCGTGAGGGAAGGTCT
>JANOTV010000093.1:0-2857 GCA_031416495.1 Gemmatimonadota bacterium | reverse complement strand
CGGAAAAGGGAATTCGATCCCTTCGGTTCGCACCGTGGCGACATCCGTTCCCGCGCCGCCCACTTCACCGCCACCCGCGGTCGGCGCCTTCGATGGAACGACGCGCTCCGGCGTCTTCGTGACGTTGGGCGTCGCGCGGGTCTGCGGCCGCGGCCTCGACTTCGTCGGTGCGTTGATCGGCGCGATCTGCTCCGCTTGATTCATCTCGGCCTTAGGCGGCGCCTTCTGTGTCGGCGCTTCGGCCGGCGGAGTCTCTCGCACGACGCCGATCGCGGGCTCGCCGGGTGGCGCCGCCACGATGTCCACGCGGTACATCGGCGGAAGCGGCGGACTCCCCGCCGCCTTCCAGACGACGAACGGCACGAACGCGGCGGCATGCAGGAGCACCGACAGTGCGAGCGGGCCGGCCAGGCCGGATGGTCGCCGCATCGTCGCGCTCATCGCACCACGTCCTCGGGCTCGGCGACTAGTCCGATGTTCCCCACACCAGCGGCGCGCATGATCGCCAGGACCTGCACGACCTGTCCGTAGTCCACGCGCTGGTCGGCACGCAGGTAGACGCCTTCACGACCGGCCTGCGCCGCAAGCGCCGAGAAGCTGCCGCGGAACTCGCTCAGCGAGAGCTGCACGTCGTCCGCGAAGATGCGGCCATCCGCGGTGATCGAGATGACGAGCGCGCTCTTCGCGTCGAGCGGACGCGCCGCGGCCTTCGGCAGCGACACGTCCACCCCGCCCTGCATCATGGGCGCGGTGATCATGAAGATGATCATCAGGAGCATCATCACGTCGATCAGCGACACGACGTTGATCTCCGCATTCAGCGGGGTCCGTTCCCCGCGGCCGCGGCGGCGCATGCTAGATCCTGCCCTCGCGCGCCATCAGCGCGATGATCTCCGAGCCGAATCCATCGAGGTCGCTCTCGAAGCGATTGATGCGCGCCGCGAAGATGTTGTAACCGAAGTAGGCGGGGATCGCGACGGCGAGCGCTATCGCCGTGGCGATGAGTGCCTCGGCGACGCCCGGCGCGATCGCGGCCAGGTTGCCCGAGCCGCCGCGCGCCACGCCCAGGAACGCCTCGATCACGCCGAGCACCGTGCCCAGCAGGCCGAGCAGCGGGCTCACCGAGCCGACGACGGCAAGGAACGGGATGTACGTGCCCAGGTGGTCGCGCTCGGTGTTGGTCTCGGAATCGAGCACGAGGCGCAGCGCCTGCACTTGCGGGGCGGAGAGCGTCGCCGCGCCGCCGCCCGCGACGCTCACCGTGCGGGTCTCGGTGAGAAACTGGAGCGCGCGCGCGAGCACGCGCGTGTGTGCACTCGGCTTCGACCGCTTGGCGAGCGAGGCCGCGGCATCGAGCCGCGGCGTGCGACGGAACTCCTGCATGAAGAGCCTGGCCGAGCGTTCGGCGCGGCGCATCGTGACCCACTTGGAGAGCATCACGGCCCACGACATCAGCGAGAGCACGACGAGCACGACGAGCACGACCTTCGTCTCATCGGAAGCGTGCGTGATGAGCTCGAGGCGCGTGGCGGGGATCGCGGCGCCGACCTGGAACGGGATCGTGACCATGAAGCTCATCGTGCAGAGAACCAGTCGTAGGTGCGGCGCAGGCCATCCTCGAGGCCGACCTGCGGAGTCCATCCCAATGTGCTCGTCGCCTTCGCGATACTCACCACCGAACGACGTTGTTCCCCGGCGCGTGCCGGTGCGTGCGAGAGCGGCACGGCCTTTCCGGCCGCGCGCATGAGCGCCTGTGCGAGCTCGAGCACCGAGGTCTCGCGCTGCGTGCCGAGGTTGAACGCGCGGTCATCGACGCGCCCCGCGGGGATCGTGCCGTGCTTCGCGGCGAGCACGTGCGCGCGCGCGACGTCGCCGACGTACACGTAGTCGCGCGTCTGCCCGCCGTCGCCGAAGACGGTGAGCGCCTTGCCGTCGATGATGCGCTGGCAGAAGATCGCGACCACACCGGCCTCGCCATGCGGGTCCTGCCGCTGTCCGAACACATTCGCGAAGCGCAGCGCGACGTAGTCGAGGCCCTGCACGCGCGCGTAGTACGCGAGGTAGAGCTCCACGGCGAACTTCGCGATGCCGTACGGCGACTCGGGATCCTTCGCGTAAGTCTCGAGATTCGGCGGCTCGACGAAGTCGCCGTAGACCGCGCCGCCGGTCGATGCGAAGATGATGCGCGTCTTGCGGCCGGTCGCATGCACGGCATGCATGATGTTGACCGAGCCGCCGATGTTCACGTCGACGTCGTAGGTGGGGTCGGTCACGCTCTTGCGCACGTCGATCTGCGCGGCGAGGTGACAGACCACGTCGAAGCCGCCGTCCTTGATGCACCGCGCGGCTTCGGGCGAGCGGATGTCCGCCTGCACGAAGTCCGCGCCGGCGGGGACCTGCTCCCGCTTTCCGCTCGAAAGATTATCGAGCACCGTGACCGCATGGCCTTCCGCGAGGAAGGCGTCAGCGACCGTCGATCCGATGAACCCTGCGCCACCCGTGATGAGGGCGCGGCGTTTTCCTGTCGTCATCCCTCAAAATAGTCGTAGGGGCGCTGGACTCCCAACCCGTCAGGGCATCTTCGCGGTGACGCGTGCCGCCTGGCCCTTGAGCAGGCCGCCGTCGGTGACATCGATGAGGACCGCGCTCGTGCCCTGCGGAGTCACCCGTGTCACCTGCGCGACCGCGATGTCCTCGGGCGGAAGCGGAACGCCCCTCGAATCCACGCCCATGTCGCGCTGCACCGTGATCTGGTCGCCCGGCACGAGGCCGGCGGTCGCGCCGGCGGCGAAGATCACCTGGTGGCCGATGCTCGGCAGCACCGGATCCGAATAGATATAGACGAGCTTGGTGCGCG
>JANOTV010000092.1:0-3786 GCA_031416495.1 Gemmatimonadota bacterium | reverse complement strand
TCGAGTACGACGGCCAGGTGACGCGCGAGGGGCAGGGTGGGTCGGGAGGCCAGCAGCGGCAGCAGCGCGGTTCCGGTGGGGGCTTCAACCTCAATTGGGACGGGAGCTGGGACGTGGCCACCACGCGTAATGGCGAGGGGTGGTACGCGGAGTTTCGCATCCCCTTCTCGACGCTTCGCTACGGCAAGGGGGGCGCGCAGAAGTGGGGGATCAACATTGCGCGGAATATCCGTCGGCGGAACGAGGAGGCCTTCTGGGCGCCGATGCCGCGCCAGTTCGACCTGCACCGCGTCTCGCTCGCGGGCGAACTCACCGGAATCGAAGCGCCGACACAGCGGCTCCTCACCGTCACCCCGTACGCACTCGGCTCCGCGCGCAAGGACTACGTGGCGGGCAGCGCCACGACCTCCAACGCCGAGTTCGGCGCCGACGCGAAGGTTGGACTCACCCAGGGGCTGACGCTCGACCTCACCGTGAACACCGACTTCGCGCAGGTGGAAGTGGACGACGAGCAGCTCAACCTGACGCGCTTCCCGCTCTTCTTCCCCGAGAAGCGGCCCTTCTTCCTCGAGAACGCGGGCACCTTCGCGGTGGGGACGCCACAGAGCGTGGAGATGTTCTTCAGCCGGCGGATCGGCATCCAGAGTGGCGCTGCGGTGCCCATCCAAGGAGGCGGCCGCGTGACCGGCAAGATGGGGAACTACACCGTCGGCCTGCTCACCCTCCAGGCCGACGAACTCATCGTGCCCGACACCGCGGGCGCGCTCGTGCTGATCGCGCCCCCGACCAACTTCGCGGTCGGTCGCCTGCTTCGGGACTTCGGGAACCGCACGCGGTTGGGCGCGATGGTGGTGAACCGCGTCAACACGGACTACGGTGGCGAGTATAATCGCACCTACGCGCTGGATGGCCGCCTCGGCATCGGGCAGCCTCTGACCTTCGACGGCTACGCGGCGCGTTCCGACGAGCCAAGCGTCACCGGCGGGGACTACGCCTGGGGACTCGGCGCCGCGTACACCAGCCGCGACTGGAGCATCAACAGCTCGATGCGCGAGGTCGGCGCAGCGTTCAATCCGGGAGCCGGGTTCCTTCCGCGGAAGTCATATCGGTATCAGGCTGCGCGCATCCAGCGGAACATCCGCTTCCCTGCGGTCAGCTGGTTTCGTGAGTTGCGACCGCACCTGCAGTACAACGAGTTCATCGGGCTCGACGGCTTGAGCGAGTCGCGCCTCATCCACATGGACAGCCACTTCGAGTTCGCCAACGGCGCGTTCTTCCAGCTCCCCGCCTTCAACCTGACGCGCGAGTCGCTGCGCACCCCCTTCACGATCGCGCGCGGCGTGGTGGTCGCGCCGGGAACGTACGACAATGCCGAATGGGGCTTCGCCTACAACACGAACCTGAGCGCTCCGGTGTCGCTGCAGGGGCGGATCGACATCGGCGGGTTCTATTCCGGCCGTCGCGCCGGGACGGGCTCGACGCTCAACGTGCGCGTGGGACGCACCTTCGCGAGTGCGCTGCGGGTGGACTACTACGACGTGAGTCTTGCCGAAGGGAGCTTCACGACGATGCTCTGGCGGCTCCGGACGGCGTACTCCTTCTCGCCGCGGGTGTATCTGCAGACGCTGTTCCAGTACAACCGGCAGACGGACACCTTCTCGAGCAACATCCGCTTCGGGTGGCTGAACACGGCGGGGACGGGGCTGTTTGTGGTGCTGAACAACCTGGAGAACACGGGGACCTTCGACCGGACGCAACTGCCGGAAGGGCCGCTGGAGCGGGCGGTGCTGGTGAAGTTCACGCGGCAAGTGAACTTGGGGAATTGAGGGCGGCGCGCGCGACGATGCGACCGATACCTTGCCGACGGCAACCACTTGTCCGATGATATGTCGAGAACGTGCTCTCCACCCCTCAACCGAAGAACGATCCATGCCCACTCGCCAGATGCCGCACCGCAGCGTGCGCGTGCCGATGCTCGCCCTTCTGATCGCGACCGCCCTGCACGTCGGCGCAGGCGCTTCCGCTCTGTCGGCGCAAGCGGTGCCGACGGCCACCACGGTGACGGCAACGCTGACCGTTCCCGCCGCCGATCACCCGGACGTCAAAGGCGCCGAGCGTCTCTTCTCGGCGTGGATGGTGGGCCAGATCGCCTATCGCGGCATTCCGGGCGTCGTCGTCGGGGTCGTGGCCGATCAGGAACTCGTCTGGAGTTCGGCGTTCGGTCATTCGAACGTGGCCGAGAAGCTCCCGATGACGCCACAGACCAAGTTCCGCATGGCGTCGCACAGCAAACTCTTCACGGCCACGGCGATCATGCAGTTGCGCGAGCAGGGGAAGCTGCGCCTTGATGATCCGGTCACGAAGCACCTCCCCTGGTTCCGCGTGAAGCCCGCGAACCCGGACGACCCGGCGATCACCATCGAAGAGCTGCTCATGCACGGCTCGGGTCTCCCGCGTGAGGCCGGACCGCACTGGACCGATTTCGACTTCCCGACCGATGCGGAACTGCGGAGCCTGATGGCCGAACGGCAGGCCCCCTTCGCGCCGGAGGTGCGCTGGAAGTACTCGAACCTCGCCTACACCGTTGCGGGCATGGTGATCGAGGCCGTCAGTGGCGAGCCGTGGAGTGCCTACGTGCAGCGGCACATCTACCAGCCTCTCGGGATGACGGCCTCGAGCGTGGATCAGAACGTGAGCGGCCTCGCCGTCGGTTATGGCCCTCGCATGCCCGATGGGTCGCGGGCCGTGCGGCCCTTCGTCGATTCACGTGGCATGGCGGCGGCCACCGGTATCACCTCAACGGTGGAAGACATGGCTAAGTTCGTGTCAGCGCAGTTCCGCACGGGGCCGATGGGAGGCCGCCAGGTGCTCAGCACCGCGTCGCAGCGCGAGATGCATCGGGTGCGGATGATGGAGAGTACGTGGACGCGCGGCAACGGCATCGGTTTCGCCGTGACGCGCGTTGGCGACAAGATCTTCGTGGGTCACGGTGGCGGCTACCCCGGCTACACCACGCACACGCTGATCAACCTCGACGCGCGCGTCGGCGTGATCGTGCTCACCAACACCAACGACTCCGATCCTGCCGCGATCGCGACGCAGCTCATGAACTCGGTGGGCGAGGCGGTGGCCAAGGCGATCATGGCGGCGCCGAAGACCGTGGCGTGGGATCCCGCCTGGTCCCGCTTTGTCGGCACGTATCGTTCAGTCGGCGGTGAGCAGGCCGTGGTCGAGCTGAATCAGCGCCTGGTCATCCTCACCCCGAATGCATCCACGCTCGAGAACCCGACACGGCTGGAGCCGATCGGCAATGGGGAGTTTCGGCTCGTGGCGCCGACGGGGGGCGGGCCGGTGGGAGAGGTGGTGCGGTTCGTCGAGCAGGGAGGGCGCGTGACGCGGATGATCACCGGAGACAGCTATGCTGATCGGGTTCCCCCCGCCTGAAGCCGGTTGTCGTCGGTCGGTGTAACGGAATGCACTGAGTCCACCTTGTACCGATGAAGCAGGACCACCAGCGCGACCGTCAGCAGTCGGCCTCTATGCCGCGTTGATTCTCGGCGTGGCGATTCCGAACGCCTCTGTGGCCGCTTCGTCAATCTCACCCTGAACCGCGCTCGTCGCGACCGCGCTCAGGCGGTCCACGACGGCGGCCGACAGCGTTGCGAGCAACGGGATTCGCACACGGCGAAGCGTCCGCGCCTGATAGCGCACACTGCCTCCGCGCATCTGGACTGAGAACGCCCGGATCTGCATCAGGACCTGAGAGCTGCGGAGAAGCGCCTGTAG
>JANOTV010000091.1:0-5220 GCA_031416495.1 Gemmatimonadota bacterium | reverse complement strand
CGACCGATCCGTTGGTGGCGACGGTGCCGGCCACGGTCACCATTCTCGTGGGCCAGACGCACGCGTATGTCGCGATCGCCGCTCAGGATTCAATCGGCACCGTGCAGATCCAGGCGACGGCGACGGGTTACACGGGCGCGGCAACGCTCCAGGAAGTCACCCCGCCGCGGTTCATCGTCTACGCCAGCGCATCCACCTTCACCACGTCGCTGCCGTCAGGTATCACGATCTACGCGGCCGACGCGAACGGCACCCTCCACTACACGAACGAGGCCGTCACCGTCACGCTCGTGTCGTCGAACGGTGCGGCGGCGACCGTCGATTCCACCGTCGTGGTGATCCCCGCGGGCGGCTACGTCAACAGCAACGCGCGGCTCATCCCCGGCACCGCCGGCACCACGACCATCACGGCGAGTGATGCGCGCACCGCGAGCTATCGCTATCAGCCGGGCTCACAGAACGTCGCGATCAACACGCCGCCACTGACGCTCTCATGGGGCACTACTCCGATCTCCCTCGGCATCGGGCAGTGGACGAACCAGTACGTCTACACCCCAAACACGATGGCCTCGCTGACGGTGGCGCTCACGAGAGCGACCACGGCGAGCACGACGCCCGCGTCCACGATCATCACCGCGTCCAACATCGGCTACTTCCGGCTCACCGGCGCCGCGGCGGGCAACGACATAATCACCGCATCGGCCACCGGACACATCAGTGCATCGTCGCCGGTGACCGTCGGGCTCGGACGCGTGGACAACATGCCCGGCTGGCCGACATCGCTCGCATCGCCCACCGACTCCGTGCTGGTCACGATGTACCCGCGGGCACCTGACGGCACCGGCCGGCAGGTCGCCGCCGCCACCACCTTCACGGTGGCATCGAGCAGCGGCAACCTGCGGATCGTGAGTGGGGGCGCGAACAGCGTGACGGTCACGAGCGTGACCATACCCGCTGACGCCAGCTTCGTACAGTTCTATCTGAAGGGAGCGAGCGCCGGCACTGGCACGCTGACGTTCACCAACGCGAACTATCAGACGTTCATAACTCCAGCAGTGACGGTGAATCCATGACCGCAACACCTCTTGCCATGAACGCACGGACGATCGCCGCCGCGCTCGGCCTGTTGATCGCGATCAGCGGCGCGTCGTACGAAGCGCGAGCGCAGTCGGCGCCGTCCACACCACCTCCGGCGCGGCTTCCCTCGGCGAGTCCGCCGGTGCCGGCACCGGTGCGTGAAGTGACGACGCCTGGTGCCGCATCATCGACCTCCCGTCTGCCGTTGCTCACACCGGCGGTCATCCCTCCGCCGCCCGCGCCGGTCGCAGCGAGTCGGATCACGCAGGCGCAGATCAGCGAGCCGGCGAACGTCGCGCCGCCCGCCGACGCGACCATGCGCTGCAAGGACGGTTCGTATCTCACCGGCGAACCCGCGGCCGATCGCTGTCGTGAGCGCGGCGGCGTCGCCGTCATCCTGCCGCAGCGTCCGAAGACGCCCTAACGCGCGATCCGCTCGAGGTTCCTCCCGATCAGCACGTAGATCGCACCGTCGCGCCCGACGCCGAGGCCCGTCACCATCGCACCGGTCTGCGCGAATGCATTGACGGCGTTGCCGTTGTCCATGTCCATGCGATATACCCAACCAAGCACGTAGTCGGCGAAGAAGTAGTCGCCGACGTACACAGTGCCGAACATCGCGACCAGCGGGTTGTAGAACGCACCGCCCACGATCGCATTGGCATCGAAGAGCGTCGGGCTGTTCGAATGCCGCACGGCGAGTATCGGTGAGTCGAAGCTGGGGTTCGACGTCGCGCCCTCGGTCGACGGCCAGCCGTAGTCGGCGCCCCGACGGCCGAGGTTCACTTCCTCCCACGTCTCCTGGCCCACGTCGTTGATGTGCATGCGGCCGGTGCCGGGGTGGATCGCGAACGTGTACGGATTGCGCAATCCCTTTGCCCAGATCGCACGGTTGATGCCGGTCGTCTGCGTGAAGTAGGGATTGTCGGCGGGGATGCTGCCGTCGGGATTGAATCGCAGCATCTTGCCGAATGGCGTGGACAACACCGGTGCGTTCAGTCCGTTGCCGTCGTCGCCCACCGCCACATACAGCGCGCCATCGAGCCCGAAGTTCATCGCGCCGCCATTGTGGCGACGCGCGTCCGAGAGGACCGGAAGATCCACGAGCACGACCTCGCTGCCCGCCACCGCCAGATCGCCATTCGCCGTGAAGCGGCTGATGCGATTGTGCGCGCCGCCGATCGCGGTCGTGTAGTAGATGTAGACGAAGCCATTCGTCTCGAACGCGGGATCGAGCGCGATGCCCACGAGTCCGCGTTCTCCCTCGACGAGTGCCGTCACTGCGGCGAACGGCTGCGCGAGCAGCGCACCGTTCTTCACCACACGCACCGCGCCATTGAGTTCGGTGACGAAGATCCGTCCGTCGGCTGCGAAGGCGATCGCCGTGAGCAGACTGCCGAAGCCTGAGGCGACGATGCTCTTGGAGTAGCCCGGCAGGAATGCCGTGTTGCCCCCGAACGAGACGACGGCCGAGGACCAGGGCGACCAGTTGCCCGCCGCATCACCGCCACGCGCACGGACGACATGCGCGCCCGTCACGAACGCCGCCGTTGATGCGATCGTCGCGGTGTACGGCGCAACGGCATCGCTCGCGAGCAGTTGCCCATCAACTTCGAATTCCACCGATGTCACACCGACATTGTCGGTGGCCGTCGCGGTGAGTTCGACCGTCCCTGTGAGTCCGCTCGCGCCCGCCGCCGGACTCGTGAGCGCGACGAGCGGCGCCTCCACGTCACCCACGCCCGCTGCCTGCACGGTGACTGCCACCGCAGCCGAGAGCGTCGTGGCGCCGTCGTTGTCGACGGCCTGTGCGAACAGCGACTGCGCGCCGAGCGTCGTCGGTGTCCACTGCACGGCATACGGCACGGTGAGGTCTTCATCGATCACGGTGGTTCCCACGAGGAACCTCACCTTCGCGACGTTGCCGTCACTGTCGCTCGCGTCGGCGGAGATCGTCACGCCGATGCCTGCCGTGACGATGCGTCCGGCCACTGGCGCAGTGATGACAACGTTCGGGGAGACGTTGGCGCGTCCGGTCGCCGTGTACGTGGCGACGAGGTCCGACGCCGTCGCGGACGCGACCGTGCGCGTCGCGGCGCCTCCGTCGGCCCATGACCTGAACGCGTAGATGGAATCGCCGAGCAGCTGTGGACTGGTGGCGACGATGACACGCTCCATGCCGCTCACCGTCTGCAGCACGACCGGCGTCGCACGCGGCTGTCCATCGACGGTGACGGCGAGGCCCGCCGGGAGCGTCGCGATGCTGATCGTCGTCAGCCGCGGCGATACATCAATGGAAACGGTGTCGGTCAGGCCACCGGCATCCCGAGCGGCCGCGTACAGCCGGAGGAAGATCTCCGTCTCGGGATGCCCGGTCCTGGGTACCGTGACGAGCCCACGGGTGCCGACGGTGCGCGGGGCGAATGGATGTGTGTGGGTACCGTGATGGAGGTCGATCCACCAGGAGACGTCGTTCGCCGGGATCGCCTGTTCACGGTCGGTCGCCCTGATCTCGATGAACAACGAATCGCCGCCGGCGAAGGTCCGTGCGACGGCCGGACTGACGATGCTCACTTCGGGCGGCTCATTGATGCCGCTGCCGGTGACATTCTTTGTGCACGCCGCGGCGGCGAGCGACAGGATGGTCGCCACGATGCACGACTCGGCAAGGCGCAGTTTCTGCATACCGCAATCTACATTCTGCGCCTGCAACACCTGACGGTTCCGTCACGCAGGGTCGGCGAGCTTGCCGCCCGCGCCGAACGGCAGAAGCTTTGGATGTAGCTTTCATCCGGCCCCGTCCTTCATCCTCAGATCACTGCCTTGACCTTCGCGAAGTCGTTGACCTACCTCTGGATGGCCCTTCTGGTCTGCCTCGCCCTGTTCTGGCTCGCGGATCCGTCGCGCTTCTCGCAGGTCGCATTCGAGGCGGCCATCAGCTCCTGGGGGCGCTGGGCGCTGGGCGCCTTCTCCTTCGTGGCGATCATCCGCGGGGCGCTCCTGATTCCCAGTACCCCGGTGATCCTCGCCGGAGGGGTACTTTTCCCAGACCGACTGCTCTTCATCTTCCTGGTCTCGATGGCAGGAATCATCACTTCCGCAGCCCTGCTCTATCGCTTCCCGGGGTTCGCGGACTACGATTCAGCACTGCAGGCGCGGTACCCGGAGAAGCTGGAGGCCTTGCAGGTGCAACTCCGGAAGCCCCAGGCGCAGTGGTTCGTGGTGGCCTGGGCATTCTTTCCCGCGACGCCGACCGACCTGATCTGCTACGCAGCCGGACTTGTGCGGATGCCCTTCAGTCGGATGATGTTCGGCATCGTCGTCGGCGAAGTCCCGTTGGTGACGGCATACGTGTTCCTCGGCAAGCACGCTGGGGCGCTCTGGTTCTCGTGAGGCATTTTTGAGGCATTCGAACCTGATCAAGCACATCGCCAACATCCGGACGTCCGGCACCATCATCCGGAGCTCGCCGTACCTCATCTCGCGCCTGCTGCGTAGCATCGACTTCGAGCGAGCGCGCACGGTCGTGCAGCTCGGCGTCGGCACGGGCTGCATCACGCGCGAGCTGCTGCGCCGCCTGCATCCCGAGGCGCGCCTGATCTCGATCGAGGTGAACGAGGTCTTCATCCGTGACACCTTCCGCATCCGTGATTCGCGGCTCGTCGTGCGTCACGCCTGCGCCGGCTCGCTGCGTCGGCTGCTCGATGACCTCAAGGTCGGCCAGATCGATCACGTCGTCTCGAGCCTTCCGCTCGCGATCATGGATCCGGTGCTCGTCGAGCGCATCCTCAAGGTGAGCGAGGCTGCGCTCACGCCCGAGGGTTCGTTCCTGCAGTACCAGTACAGCCTGAGCCAGCGCGCCGCGCTCGAGCGTCGCTTCGCCGAGGTGCGCGTTGGCTTCACGCTGGCCAACATCCCGCCAGCGTTCGTCTATGAGTGCTCGGCGGCGCGATGACGCGCGGCGCTCCGAAGGGAACGCGCACTCCTACATCTTCGACTACACGCTCGGCTGAGCTGAGCGTCCCGCCGGCCGCGCGGTGAGCGTTATCCGTTCGCCTTCATGAACTCGCTCCGCAGCGTCGCCATCATCAGGCCACGCTTGTCGTACAGGCGCCTCAGCTTGCGCGGCTTCTTCTTCGCCAG
>JANOTV010000090.1:0-14248 GCA_031416495.1 Gemmatimonadota bacterium | reverse complement strand
CCAGCGCGGAATGCGTGGACCGCATGGTGCGCGCCCGGCGCATGGCATGCGGCCTCCCCGGGTGCTGCGTCGTCATTCCGCTCCCTCATTGCGCGGAACGCCACGCGATAGCACTCTACATGCGTCCGCCTTCCATTAGTGGAGCAGTGAATGGCCAACACCGTCGACGCACCGATCGCCCCCGCGCAGGAGAAGGCGTCCCTGTTCGAAGATTTCATCGACATCCTCTTCACGCCGTCGAAGGTCTACGCGCGCCGCGCGAACTCCGGCTTCTGGGCGGTGACGCTGATCGTGACCGTGCTCGTCGGCGGGATCCTCCTCGCGAGCAGCGGCGCGATGGAGGGCATCATCGACGCCGAGTACGAGCGCGCCACGGCGAAGATGATGGAGCAGAACCCGAACATGACGGCTGAACAGTTGGAAGCGGGGCGCGGAGTGGCCGCCACCATCGGCAAGGTCGTGATCTTCGTGATGATGCCGATCGTCGTGCTCGTCGTCGGACTCATCACCTGGCTCGTCGGCAAGATGTTCGGCGCCGCGCTCAGCTACACCGCCGCAGCGATGATCGTCGCGTATGCGTACATCCCAAAGGTCCTCGAAGCGATCCTCGTGGCGGTTCAGGGACTCGTGATCGACACCTCGACGATGCGCGGCCGCTTCGATCTCTCGCTCGGCGTCGGCCGCTTCCTCGACGCGGACACCACGTCTCCCGGCCTGCTCGCGCTCGTCGGACGCATCGACCTGTTCACCATCTGGGTCACGATCCTCATCGGGATCGGCATCGCGGTGGTCGGCAAGCTGCCACGCTCGCAGGCGATGCTCGCCGCGGCGGTGATCTGGGTGGTGGGAGCGCTGCCGGCGGTTTGGCAGCTTGTCATGGGGTAGCTGGAACTCGCAGCTTCATCGAGAAACAGTGCTTCTGCCCCACCTCGATCTCCGTGCTGTCCTTCACGTACCGCGCGATCTTCTCCGGGTACGTATCGAGCGCGGCGCGATCGAAGCCGCAGGACAGGAATAGCTCGTCCGAGTACGACACCGCGAAGAGCTCGGCGTAACCGCGGCGCTTCGCGAGTTCCACCGCGGCGGCGATCAGCGCGCGGCCGTGTCCGAGTCCCTGGGCATCGGGGTCCACCGCCAGCGAGATGATCTCCGCTACCGACGGCGAGTACTCGTCGAGCGCGACGCAGCCGATGATGCCGCCCGTCGCATCGCGCAGCACGCGGTAGTCGCTCAGGTGGTTCGACGCGAACTCCGGTGAGCGCACGAGCGTAAGGCCCGCCGCCGAGTAGCGATTGTTCAGCGAGACGAGCATCGGGATGTCCGTCTCGTTCGCCGCTCCGATCCTGTTCATCGCTCCACTGCCTCCAGGCGCGTGAGCGCCATGCGGATCGGTATCACGGTCGCGGCGACGCAGAGGAGTGCCGCCAGGCCGAACCCGATGACCATCTCCGTCGGATCGGCGGAGGTGCCGAACGCGCGCGCCGATACATATCCGTAGACCGGCCGCGCCTCGAGCACCACCACGCTGCCGATGAGGACCACCGATGCCATCATGTAGAGCAGGCCGCCGAAGGATGTCGGGATCTGCGCGGCGTTCTCCGTCTCGAACTGCGGGAACATCGTGCCGAACCCGATCGCAAGGCCCGACAGCGCGAAGGTCAGCATCACGATGCTCATCGTCGACACGAAGAACATGAAATCGCTCACCTGCAGCAGCCAGTTGGTCACGCCGACGATGCCGAGTGCGAGCAGCAGCAGCGGCAATGTACCGACCCAGAACTTCGCCCAGAGCAGGTCGCGCACCGCCATCGGGCTCGAGCGCAGCAGCCAGAGCGTACGCCCCTCGAGCGACACGCCCGGGAAGATGAACCGCGCCGCGATGGACGCGAGCACGAACCCGGCGAGCACGAGGTTGAGGAACGGCACCACGTTCACGAGGAAGAACGTGATCCCCTCGCCACGCAGCGGCAGGTACTTGATGTTGAACACGTAGACGACGACGAGCACCGCGAGCAGGATCAACTGCGACCACTGCGTCGTGTCGCGGAAGAACAGCCGCAGCTCCTTCATCACGAGCTCGCGGCGCAGAATGCCGAATGGCGAAAGGAGCCGCCGGCCGAACGCCGCGAGCCTGCCGCCGCCCATCACCACACGCTGCGAGCTCTCCTGCGCCTTGCTGAACCCCGTCATGTAGAGCCAGCGGTGCAGCAGCGCGCCGATCACGATCGACGCGAGCGCCGTTGTCCACAGCAGGTAGAGCGACAGCATGTCCGGGGTCCCGCCGAGGAACCCCATCGTCGACTTCTGCACCCACTCGCTCGGCATCAGCGGCGAGCTCGGCGTGCGCAGCACGGCGATGAAGTCGACGAGCGAGCGGAAGCCTTCCGGGCGCGCGAGGCGTTCGGGCCTGATGAGGCGGAACAGCAGCACGATGCCGCCGGCCGTAAGCACGGCGATCACCGAGAGGATGTCACGCGTGCGATGGGCCGGGAACACGTTCACGAGGATGAGCGTCACCGCGCTCCCCAGCACCGCGGGGATGATGAAGAGCGGGATCATCATCGCGATCACAAGGAATGGGAACAGGAAGCCGCCATCGTATGCGACGCCGTACGCCGTGAAGAGCGGGATCGAGACGAGCAGGACCATCCAGCTCGATGCGATCACCGTCTCCAGCAGCTTCGCTCCATAGAGCCTCAGCCAATCCACGGGCGCGGCCACGAGCATGTCGAGGTCTTTCGCGAGGAAGAAACTCGAGAGCGAGGTGATGACGTTCGAGAGCAGCAGGATCGAACTGAAGCCGAGCAGCATGAGGCCGAGCAGCTTGCCCGCGAGCAGCGCGCCGATCTCCTCGACGCCGCGGAAGTATGTGAGCAGGCGGTAGAGCACCCCGAACACGAACATCCAGAAGAGCAAACCAACGAACCCGAGGATCGCGTAGCGCGCGCCGCGTCCATTTTGTCCCTGCACGGCGCGCGCGCGCGCCGTGAGCCACTTCGGGAGCAACAGGTGCAGCAGCGGCGGATCGGGGAGCGCCGTCACCGCCGGCTGGCTCCCGCTCGCGCGCGGCGGGAGTACGGCCACCGCCTCAGGCATCGAGGACGTCCATCAGGTTGCGTGCGGCGTTGTCGCCGGTGAGACGGAGGAAGATCTCCTCGAGACCCTTCTCTCCGCCGTCCATGTCGCGCCGCAGTTCGGTCATGGTGCCGTATGCGCGGATCTTGCCGTTCACGATGATCGCGAGGCGGTCGCAGAGCGACTCCGCCACCTCGAGCGTGTGCGTCGAGAAGATGATCGTGTGCCCGCGGCGCGTGTACTCGCGGAAGAGATCCTTGAGGATGCGCGCGGCTTTCGGGTCGAGACCGACCATCGGTTCGTCGACGACGATCACCTGCGGACGGTGCACGAACGCGCTCGAGATGATGAGCTTCTGCCGCATGCCGTGCGAGTAGCTCTCGACGAGCTCGTCGCGCCATTCCTCGAGGTCGAACAGCGCGAGCAGCTCGCGCCCCCGATGTTCCACCTCTTCGCCTTCCTGGTCGTAGAGTCCCGCGACGAACCGCAGGAACTCGGCACCGGTGAGCTTCTCATAGATGAACGGTCGGTCGGGGATGAAGCCGAGCTTCGACTTGGCCGTCATCGGGTCGGCCTCCATGTCCACGCCGGCCACGCGGATCGTTCCGCCGGTCGGCTTGAGGATGCCCGCGATCATGCGCAGCGTCGTCGTCTTGCCCGCGCCGTTGGGCCCGAGGAATCCGAACAGTTCACCCTTCGGCACCGTGAGGTCGATGGCATCGACCGCGGTGAAATCGCCGTAGCGCTTGGTCAGGTTCAGGAGTTCGATCATTTCGCGTTCAGGACCTCGATACGGAGATTGCCGACGAGTCGCAGCAGCTCACCCTGCCGGGTGAGCCCGCCGCTGACGAAGCGCAGGTGCGCCGCGTCGGCGGGGAACTGACCAAAGGTGGGATCGACCGCGACCCAATCGCGCAGCCGGATCTCCGGCCACGCGTGATAGTAGAACGTGCCGTCCACGTACGCGAGGCCGGTGGCGATGCGCGTGGGGATCCCAGCCGCCCGTGCGAGCGCGGTGAACAGCTGCGTGTGCTCGTTGCAGTCGCCGCTCCGCGCGCGCAGTACCTGCACGGCGTTCGGCACGCTCAGCGCGATCTTCTTCTCGAGCGAATCGTACACCCACTGGTTGATGCGCTCGGCCACCACCCGCGGGTCGCGCTCGGAGCCCGCGATGCGCACGGCGAGCGCGATGATCTCCGGGCTGTTCACCTGCAGCAGCGCCTCGGCGCGTAGCTCGGGCGCGAAACGCTGACGGAAACCCGCCGTGCGCGTCGCGAGCGACCAGTCGGCAGCGAGCAGGTCCGCGCGCTCGCGCTCGATCGTGAGTTCCTCACCCGTGAGCAACTGGCGGCCGCCGGAGAGATCGAAGCCGTTGAGCGCGACACCGGACAGTCGCACGCGCAGCGTGGACGGTCCATCGCGGCCAGGGAGCGCGCCTGCGGAGATCGCCGTGCCTTCGAAGATGCTGCGCGTGTCGCCGCCGCCCCCGATGCCACGCACCCCACCGCTCGGACTCACGCCACGCGTGCGGCGCCAGTTCTCAAAGGCGATCTCATATGCCATGCGACGGATCGTGATGCCGCCGGGCTGTGTCGCAGCGACCACGCGCCCCTGCGCATCGACCCATCCGCTGAACGCCGTGCCGTCCTCGGGCACGAGCCTCCAGGCACGCACCGTATCGGTGAGTGCGGGCACGAACAGCTGCTGCGTCTCATCGAACCGGGCGCTGTCCACGAGCGTGAAGAGCGACTCCGCCGTGAAGCGCAGCCGGATGTCCCGCGCGCTCAGCGTCGCGGGATCGAAGCTCGGAATGCTGACCGTGCGCCCCACCTTCGGCTCTGCGGTCAGCATCGCCACTGCGGGGATCAGCGTGGGAAGCAGGATCGGTCCATCGACCATCACGCGCTGTGTATCGGCGGGCTGGCCGACCGCCTGCATCACGTACGAGACCGCGGAGTCGCCATCTGTGCGGCCCGTGACGTTCATCGAGGACTCGGGCGACTCGATCGATACGTCGAAGGTGCGGAGCGCGAGTGCGCGCGAGAGCGTGATGACCGAGCGCGCACTCGCGCGGAAATTCCGGCCGGCCACCGGGATGTCCGCGATGAAGTAGTCGACGACTTCGAACGACGTCGCCGAGGTGTCCACCGACGTCGAGGCGAAGCCGATCTGCCTGCCATCCTGCTCCACGACGAAGAACGAGACGCCGGGTGCCATGCGCATCGCCGCCTCGGCGAGGACGGCGGACCGTTCACGGAAATACTCGCGACGGATGAGCATGCCGACGCCGACTGTCCACGCAGCGAGGATGCCGATGGAGAGCAGCGCACGATTGCGGCCGCGTGCGGCGGCGCTTACGCGTGCCCGACGAGGCTTGGGAGGAGTCGTCATGCGGTCTGCGCGTCACGCGCGCGGCGGTAGGCGAGTGCGGCGTCGGCGGGACGGCCAAGCCGGTCGAGGATGATCCCGATGCCCTTCATCGCACGCCAGTTGTCGGGTTCGATCTCGACCGCGCGTTCGTACGCGGCGAGTGCGCCGGGAAGTGTGTCGGTGTGATTGAGCGCTTCACCCACGAAATAGTGCGCGATGGCGTTGTCCGGGGCGAGCGATGTCGCCTTTTGTAACGGTTCCACCGCATCGCGCCAGCGCGCGCGCCGGCAGGCGAGGATGCCTGACTGCAGAAGCACCTCTGGCGCATCGGGGCGCATCTTCGCGGCGGACCTGATCGCCTTCTCGGCGTCGTCGTACCTGAGCTTGGCGCCGAGCGCACTTGCACGGGCGCAGGTGAGAAGGAACGCATCTGCGCCGGCTTCGATCGCCTGGTCGATCACGCGAAGTGCGTCGTCGGTGTCGGAGCGCTTCTCCAGGGCGCTGATGTACGTCAGGGCGCGCTGGGTGTCGCCGGGGGCCTGTTCGTAGGCGGCGCGCAGGGATTCCATCGTCGGTCGTGCGGTGCGCGCCGGCGCCGCCGGAGCGAGGATCGGCGTCGCCTTCGAGGTCGGCGCCGCGACGCCGACGATGCGGCGCGCCACGAAACGGGGCTGCTCGAGCTCCTCGTCGTCGTACGACCACTCGCCGCACACGGGCGGCTCGCGCATCGGGACGATGACGATCTCGTCATCGGGGCCGACCATCTCGACCGGGATGAGCGGCACGCCCGCGAAGACGCCCAATGGGAGCTGCTCTGGGTCAGCCGCCGGTGCGGATTCCCGGGAGTCGAATGGTTGATTCAACGGTGTACGGTCGGGGAGTATGCTCAACAGGGTAGAAATCTACTGGCGCGCGGCACACTCCTCCACCTTCCATTTGGGTCGCCCCGCTCCGATCTTCAAAGACTATGCCCGGCGACGCTCTCATCGTGCGCGGCGCGCGCGAACACAACCTGAAGAACATCGATGTCACGATCCCTCGCGACCGCCTCACGGTGATCACGGGGCTCTCGGGCTCAGGCAAGTCTTCGCTCGCGTTCGACACCATCTTCGCAGAAGGCCAGCGCCGCTACGTCGAGTCGCTGTCCGCCTACGCGCGCCAGTTCCTGGGCCTGATGGAGAAGCCCGACGTCGATGCGATCGAGGGACTCTCGCCCGCGATCTCCATCGAGCAGAAGACCGCCGGCGCGAACCCGCGTTCGACCGTGGGCACGGTCACAGAGATCTACGACTACCTGCGCCTGCTCTACGCGCGCGCCGGCACGCCGCATTGCGCCAACTGCGGTCGCCCGGTCGCCCGGCAGACCGCCACGCAGATCGCGGACGTCGTCCTCTCCTGGCCCGTCGGCACGCGCATCGAGATCCTCGCCCCCCTCGTGCGCGGTCGGAAGGGTGAGTTCCGCGAACTCTTCGAGGACGCCCGGAAACAGGGCTTCGTGCGCGCGATGGTCGATGGCACGCTCATCGAGCTCGCCGACCCGCCCAAGCTGAACCGTCGGCAGAACCACGATGTCTCGGTGGTCGTGGACCGCCTCACCGTGCGCGCCGACGACCGCGGCCGCCTCACCGACTCCCTCGAGACGGCGCTGCGTCTCGCCGACGGGCTCGTCGAGGTCGCCCGCCACGACCACAGCAAGGCCGCGCCACAGGTCTTCTCCGAGAAGTACGGCTGCCCGCACTGCGGTATCTCGCTGCCTGAGCTCGAGCCGCGCCATTTCTCGTTCAACTCCCCGTTCGGCGCCTGCGCCACCTGCAGCGGACTCGGAACCAAGCGCACCGCGAGTCCCGATCTCATCCTCGGCGATCACAGCATCTCGATCCTCGAAGGCGTGATCCTGCCATGGGGCGAGCCCGACGGCTACCTCCGGCGCGTCATCCTCCCCGGGCTCGCCAGGCAGCTCAAGTTCGATCTCAATACGCCGTGGGGGAAACTCTCCGACCGCGTGAAGTTCGAGCTGCTCTTCGGCACGCCGAAGAAGAAGGGCGGGGAAGACGAGTCGCGATGGGAGGGCATCCTCTCGAATGTTCAGCGGCGGTACAACGAGACCAGCTCGGACTCCATCCGCAGCGAGCTCGAGGAATACATGGTCGTGGCCGAGTGCTCCGACTGTAAGGGACGCCGCCTCAAGCCCGAGTCGCTCGCAGTAACGCTCCACGGGCGGAACATCAGCGAGTTCACGGATCAGTCCGCCGTGGGAGCGCTCGCTTTCGCCGAGAGCATCCCGGTGCGCGAGAAGGGCGCGACCGGTCCCGGGCTCGACGCCGGCATCGCAGGCCCGGTCCTCAAGGAAGTACGCGAGCGCCTGCGCTTCCTCGTGGATGTCGGACTCGATTATCTCACGCTCGACCGTTCCGCCGAATCCCTGAGCGGCGGCGAAGCGCAGCGCATTCGGCTCGCGACGCAGATCGGCTCCCGTCTGGTCGGCGTGCTCTACATCCTCGACGAACCGTCGATCGGCTTGCATCAGCGCGACAACGCGCGACTGCTCGCCACACTCAAGCGCCTGAGCGATCTCGGCAACACGGTGCTCGTCGTGGAGCACGACGAGGAGACGATCATGGCAGCCGATCATCTCATCGACCTCGGACCCGGGGCCGGCAAGCATGGCGGCGAGGTGATCGCCGAGGGCACCGTCGCCGAGGTGATGAAGGTCAAGGCGAGCGTGACGGCGCAGTACCTCAACGGCAAGCGCAGCATCCCCATGCGCGCGACGCGCCGTACGGTCGATCCCCGGCGCGTCATACGCATCGAGGGTGCCCGCGAGCACAACCTGCGGACGATCGACGTCGAGTTCCCCCTCGGCGTGTTCATCGCGGTGACCGGTGTGTCGGGCTCTGGCAAGAGCACGCTCGTCGAGGACATCCTGCAGAAGACCCTCGCGCGCCATTTCTTTCGCGCGCGCGTCGTGCCCGGTGCGCACGATCGCATCCGGGGCATCGAGCATCTCGACAAGGTCATCGACATCGACCAGACGCCCATCGGTCGCACGCCGCGCTCCAACCCCGCGACGTACACCGGTCTCTTCACGCCCATCCGCGATCTCTTCGCCGAGATGCCGGAGTCGAAGCTGCGCGGCTACGGTCCGGGACGATTCTCGTTCAATGTGAAGGGCGGCCGCTGCGAGGCGTGCCAGGGCGACGGCCTCGTGAAGATCGAGATGCACTTCCTGCCCGACGTCTACGTCACCTGCGAACAGTGCCGCGGCAAGCGCTACAATCGCGAGACGCTCGACGTGAAGTTCCGCGACCTGAGCATCAGCGAAGTGCTCGACCTCACGGTCGAGGATGCGATCAGCGTGTTCGAGAACCAACCGCGCATCCGCCACAAGCTCGTCACCCTCAACGACGTCGGGCTCGGTTACATCCACCTCGGCCAGAGCGCGACGACACTCTCCGGCGGCGAAGCGCAGCGCGTGAAGCTCGCGACGGAACTATCGAAGCGGGACACCGGTCGCACGCTCTACATCCTCGACGAACCGACGACGGGCCTGCACTTCGAGGACGTGCGCGTGCTGCTCGAGGTGATGCACAAGCTCGTCGACCGCGGCAACACGGTGCTCGTGATCGAGCACAATCTCGATGTCATCAAGACTGCCGACTGGATCGTGGACCTCGGACCGGAGGGTGGGTCAGGGGGCGGAGAGGTGGTCGCGTTCGGCACGCCGGAGGATGTCGCACGCGTGCCCGGGTCCTACACCGGACAGTACCTCGGCAAGCGGCTCGCGAGGACGCGCTAGCCCAGCAGCCCGTTCACCGCGGCCAGCAGCGCCTTGGTGTCGAACGGCTTCTGAAGGAAGCGGATGTTCCCGTCGCTCGGCAGGTCGCTGCGACGGTCTGTGTGGTGGTAGCCGCTCGCGATCACCACGCGCAGCCCCGGTCGTTCCGCGCGCAGGATCGCGAGTACCTCGGCGCCGCCCATGCGCGGCATGGTGAGGTCGAGCACCAACAGGTCGATCTCCTCGCCGCGTGCACGGCACAGGTCGAGTCCCGCGATGCCATCCTCTGCCTCGAGCACGGTGAATCCCGCGGGCTCGAGCGTGCGCCGACAGACTCGGCGCAGCGCCGGCTCGTCATCCACCACGAGGATCGTGCCGCGGCGCCCGGTAGCCGGTGCGGCGATCGTGATCGCCTCCTGAGCGCCCGGGGCCGCGATCGCAGGCAGGTACACGTCGAACGTCGTCGCGTGTCCCGGCACGCTCTGCACGTCAAGGATGCCCTGCGTCGACCGGATAATGCCGGTCACGGCGCTCAGACCCAGGCCGCGACCCACCGCCTTGGTGGAGAAGAACGGGTCGAAGATCCGCCGCCGCACTTCGTCGGAGATGCCGCTGCCGGTGTCGGTGACGCGGAGGTGGATCCACCCGGCCGACGGCGTGTCGCGCGGCGTGTCCGACGGCGGGGGATGGCCGGGCGCGGCGCGGAGCGTGATCGTCCCTTCTCCGTCGCCGATCGCCTCTGCGGCATTGGTCAGGAGGTTCAGCGCGACCTGCGTGAGATGCGCCGGGTCGATGCCGACCCAGAGCGGAGACTCCATCGGCGCGACGTCGAGGATGATCTTCTTGGAGTGCGCGGCACGCACGAGCGCGATCATGTCGTGCAGTACCGGCCGCAGGTCGGTCGGTTCGCTGCGCAGGCTCGCACGGCCGGTGTAGGAGAGCATCTGCCTCGTGAGCTCCGCCGCGCGGCGCGTGGCCGCGGCGATCTGCTCGAGCGCGATGCGCACTTCCTCTGGATCGTCGAGCGCGGTGCGCGCGAGGTCCACGTTGCCGAGCACGGCGCCGAGGATGTTGTTGAAGTCGTGCGCGATGCCACCGGCCATGAGGCCAAGGCTCTCGAGCTTCTGCGCTTGCTGCACGCTCGCGTCGCGGTGACGACGCTCCTCCTCCGCGCGCGCGCGTTCCGAGAGGTCGGTCGCGATGAGCCCGAAGGCGTACGGCTCGCTGTCGTTCGCGCGCAGGGGGAAGGCGACGGCCTGCCACGTATGCGGGCCCTCGCTGGTGCCGAGCGTGATCTCGCACTCGCCATGCGCGCCATCGAGCAGCGAGGCCTCGAGTGCTCCGGCGAGAGTCGCGGCGGCGGCGGCGGGGAACGCGTCCGCGAGTGCCGTGCCGATGAGTGAGCCGTGCGCGCGATCCACGGCGGTCTCGTACCGCCTGTTGGCGAGCAGGATGCGGTGATCGCTGCCGACGACCGCGACGATCGTCGTCGCGTTGTCCATCACGTCCTGCAGCAGCGTGCGGCTCGCCTGCGCTGCGTCGAGCGCCCTACGCGTGGCCGAGACCTGCGACTGCAATTCGCCATAGAGCGTGCGCAGGCGATGCGTCATCTCGTTGAATGCACTCGCCAGCCGACCGACCTCGTCGACTCCCTCCACCGGCGCAGTCACCGAGAAATCCCCGAGGGCGACAGCCTCCGCCGTCTTCGTCACCGCGACCACCGGTCGCACAATGCGCTGCGAGATGGCGATGACGCCGAACGTGAGCAGGCCCGCCGCGAGGAGGCCGGTGAGCAGCGCGTTGCGGAGCAGACGCCGCGCCGGTGCGAACGCCGCGTCCTGCGGCGACTCGAGCACGAGCGCGAGTTCCAGCTCCGGCAGCCAGCGCCACGTCCCGACCACGCGTCGTCCGCGGAAGTCGCGGTAGAGTCCCGAGCCGGTCTCCCCGGCGATCGCTCGGTCGATCCCCTCGCTGTGCACGCCGCGGAGGTACTCGTCACTGCCGAACCGGTCGACCGACACGAACTCCGCGAACTGGTTGATCAAGTACGCGTCTATCGACACCTCGCTCACGCGCCGCCTGAGCATCTGCTGCATGTACGTGAGGTCGAGGTGCGCGGCGAGCACGCCGGTGACGCTGCTGTCAGGCCCGTAGACCGGCGTTGCGACCGTCATCGTCGGCCGGCCCGTCACGCCGGACGGGTAGATGGTCTGCGTGAACGTGCGCTTGCGACCTTCTCGGTAGTACAGCAGGTCCACCGCGTACGTGTCGAGCCGCGGGGGGGCCGACGCGCGGATGACGCGCCCGCCCGGCACTGTCAGGAGCATCACTTCGGTCGCGGAGAGCAGCGTCGGGTCGATCATCGCCATGCTACGCCTGCCGGTCGGACCGCCTTCTGGCAGCAGCGCCGCCGCGCGGGTGCTCGTCAGTTCGGCGATGATGCGTATCGCGGCGCGCTGTCGGTAATGCCACGCGGCCAGCTGCTCCGAGTCGGACCTCGCGTAACTATCGAGTCGCTCGATGAGGCGCTCCCGCAGCGCCGTCTCGGCGTTGCGGTACGAGACGAAGGTCACGAGCAGTACGGTGCCCAGGCTGAGCGTCAGGAATGCAGCGCTGAGGCGGAGTGCGAGACTCCGGCGGAATTCCCGGGCGATCACTGCTCTGGCGTGATGATGGCGCGTATCGGCGTCGAGTCACGCTGCACCTCGAGGATCACGGCGCCGCGCACGGGGTCGCCCGTACCGCGGAAGTCGAACTGCGCGAGCGCGCCGGCCCATGGGCCGAGGTTGCGGATCGAGTCCGCCACGGCCGTGCCGCTGCGCGCGCCGGCGCGCGACGCCGCCTCGGCGGCGATCATGATCGCATCGAACGTCGCCGCTGCCGTCGCGCGTGGCTGCTCATCGGGATGACGCGCCGCCCAGATCGCGAGGAATTCGCGCGATGCCGCACGGTCTGCGTGACGGTCCCAGTTGGCGACGACGATGGATCCCCGCGCATCCTCGCGCGAGGAGAGCGCGCGGATATCCCACGCATCGCTGCCGAGGAAACGTCCGCCGAACCCCATCGCGCGCGCCACGCGGATCTGCGCCGAGTCGTGCACGACGAACGACGGAAGAAGGATCGCATCGGGGCGCGTGTCGAGGATGCGGCGTATCTGCGGCGAATGATCACGCGGATCGTCCACATCGAACGTCTCGACACGCACGATCGATCCACCGAGCGCCTCGAAGGTCTCGCGGAAGGTGCGCGTGACCTCGCGGCCGTGCGGACTCGCCGCGTCATGCAGCGATGCCGCGCGTCGCACGCCGAGCGAGTCGTACGCGTAGCGTGCGAGCACCATACCCTGGACCGCATCAACGAAGGCGAGCCGCACGACCATGCGCCGTCCCGCCGTCACCGCCGGATTCGACGCCATCGGCGTGATCATCGGGATGAGCGAGACCTCGGCGACCGGGGCCACCGCGATGGCGAGGGTGCTCGTCGGCGGCCCGATCAGGACATCGACCGAGTCAATATTGATGAGCGCGCGGGCCGCCAGCGCTGCGGCATCCGGACGATTGTCCGTGTCGCGCTCGATCAGCACCACCCGGTGCGCGCGGCCACCGATGATGACGCCACCGCCCGCATTGAGCCGCTCCACCGCCAGATCCGCGCCTTGCCGCCCGGGCTGTCCCGATGCCTCACGCAGCGTCCCGGAATGCACGCCGATGAGCCCGATGCGGAACTCGAGCGGCGGCGGGGAATCACATCCCGCGAGCAGGGGCACAAGGAAGAGCAACGCCGTCCCCATCGGAAGGGAACGCCGGGCGAAGCGAATGAGCTGGGGCATGAGGGAAGTATAGGCATCCCGCGCCCCGCGCTCCACCTCCTCCCGCTAGCTTCAGCGCATGGTCTCCATACTCGACATCATCGGCCCCGTGATGGTCGGTCCCTCGTCCAGCCACACGGCCGGCGCCTGCCGCCTGGGTCTGATCGCCAGGGATCTCGTCGCCGGCACCCCCCAGACGGCACTCATCGAGCTGCACGGCTCCTTCGCCCGCACTGGTGAAGGCCACGGCACCGACAAAGCCATCGTCGGCGGCTTGCTCGGCTTCCGCCCCGACGACGAACGCCTGCGCGATTCTCTGGGCATCATGGAGAAAGAGGGGCTCGAGTACCGCTTCGAGAAGACTTCCCTCGGCTCGGAACCCGATGTGCATCCCAACAGCGTGCGCATCACCGTCAATCGCGATCACCGCGAGCACGTGATGCTCGGTTCGTCCCTCGGCGCCGGCCGCATCAAGGTCAGCCAGATCGACGGTTATCCCGTGGAAGTCGACGGTTCGCATCACACCATCGTGCTCGTCGCGGAAGATGTGAAGGGCAGCATCGCGCGCATCACCGCGATCCTGAGCGAGGCGGGGGTGAACATCGCGACCCTGCGCCTCACGCGGAAACATCGCGGGGGCGATGCCTTCGTGGTGATCGAGCTCGATGAACGTCCCGACGAATCGGTGCGCGATGCCGTCCGCGCGCTGGGATGGGTGAAGTGGTCACACCGCATCGACAAGGTCGGTGGCTGATGTACGGCTCGATCGCAGCCGCCGCCGCGGCCGCCGAGTCGCAGGGAAAGACGATCGCTCAGGTCGCGCTCGAAATGGAATCGCGCGACCAGGGCCGGACGGTGGAGGAGATCCGCGCCGCGCTTGGGCGCGCGCTCGCCGTGATGCGCCACGCGGTCGAGGAAGGACTCACCGGCGATCTTCGCTCCGCGTCAGGCCTCGTCGGCGGTGACGCCGCGAAGCTTCGTACCGGACCTGCCGGCCCGCTCGCCGGCACCGTGTTCCGGGATGTGCTCATGCGCGCGCTCGCGGTGCAGGAAGTGAACGCGGCGATGGGAGTCATCGTCGCGGCGCCGACGGCCGGCGGCGCTGGTGTGCTCCCGGCGGTGCTGCTCGGCAACGCGCGCGACAAGGGGCTCAGCGATGAAGCGCTCGTCGATGCACACGCCTGCGCCCGTCACATCGGTGCCGTGGTGGCGCAGCGCGC
>JANOTV010000089.1:0-3273 GCA_031416495.1 Gemmatimonadota bacterium | reverse complement strand
GGCCGCCTCTAGCGTCGCCGACATCACCACGAGGCGCAGGTCGTCGCGAAGCACCGCGCGCGATTCGAGCGCGAGTGCGAGGCCGAGGTCCGCCGTGAGGTGACGCTCATGGAACTCGTCGAAGAGCACCGCGGCGATGCCATCGAGCGAGGCGTCGTCTTGCACCATGCGCGTGAAGATCCCCTCGGTCACGACCTCGATCCGCGTGCGCGCACTGATGCGTTTCTCCAATCGCACGCGATAGCCGACGGTGCCCCCGACGTCCTCGCCGAGCAGCCGCGACATGTGCGTGGCGGCGGCGCGAGCGGCGAGCCGACGCGGTTCGAGCACCAGGATCCGCTTCCCCTCCGCCCAAGGAGCGCTGAGAAGCTCGAGCGGGACACGCGTCGTCTTTCCCGCACCCGGCGGCGCGACGAGCACCGCACCGCGCGACGCATCGAGCGTCTCGCGCAATGCCGGTAGCACCGCATCTATGGGAAGAGCCGGGAAGACGTGTGGCGCGGGCACGATGGGTCGTGAAAGATGACCGGGCAGCCGAATGCAATTCGTACGGTGACTCGGGTAACTTACGACATGACACGACCAACCTCCTCTACACCCCGCGACCGCACCTTCTGGTCGCTGCTCGTGCTGGTGGCCGTCGCGGACATCGTGACCAAGCGCTGGGCGGAGCGCGCGCTCGGGCTGCACATGCCCGAAGAGGTCGCGGGCCACTGGCTGCGCTGGACGCTGACGTACAACACCGGCGCCGCGATGAACCTCTCGGTGGGTTCCGCCTCCCGCGTCGTGTTCAGTGTCATCGCCATCGGCATGCTGATCTATCTTTTCCGCATGTATCGCGGTGCGCATCCCGCCGAACGCGCGACGCCTGCCGCCCTCGCGCTCATCTCCGCGGGCGCCTTCGGCAACCTCCTCGACCGGCTCCGCCACACCAAGGGCGTCGTCGATTTCATCGATGTCGGCACGGCGGATTGGCGCTTCTGGACGTTCAATGTGGCCGACATGGGCGTGACCTCCGGCGCGATCCTGCTCGCCTTGCTGATCTGGCGGCAGGACGGTACCGTAGCAACCGCGTCCACGATCGATCCCGCAGTGGCGGATAAACCATCCGACCTGGGTTCCCGAGCATGACGCAACGCCGCGACTTCATCCGCCAACCCTCGTTCATTGCCGCCGGATCGGTGGCGGCGACTGCTGCGGAGTGCTGCACGCGGCCTAGTGGTCTCTTCCGGGCATGACTGCGCGCCCCGCCAAGGTCTACGATCGATCGTACTACGAGAAGTGGTATCACGACCCGTCACGCCGCGTCATTACGCACGCGGCCGTGGCGCGGAAGGTGCGCCTCGTCACCGGCATCGCGGAGGCGCTGCTTGAGCGGCCCATCCGTTCCGTGCTCGACGTGGGCTGCGGCGAAGGCGCCTGGCGCGCCCACCTGCGCGCCCTGCGACCGCGCCTGCGGTACACCGGCGTCGAGTCGAGCGCATACGCCGTGGAGCGCTTCGGGACGTCGCGCAACATCATGCGCGGCAGCTTCGGTTCACTCGGCGAGCTGGCGAAGGACGGGCTCGAGGGGCCGTTCGACCTGATCGTCGTCTGCGATGTGCTGCATTACGTGCCCGACGACCAGCTCGCAGCGGGATTCGCGGCGGTGGCGAGCCTGCTCGGCGGCGTCGCCTACCTCGAGGCGTACACCATCGAGGATTCGATCGAGGGCGACCGCCACACCTGGCATCACCGGACGGCGGACCAATACCGGCGCCTGTTCCGCCGCACGCGGCTCCTGCCGATGGGGATGCACTGCTATGTGGGAGAGTCGCTCTCGCACGGGACGGTCGCACTGGAGCGGGGCGCGCTCTAGCAGCCGGCTCCAGCAGCCGGCGCTTGACTCGCGGGCTGCATCATGTAACCTTTCATCCGGATAGACGGATGAAACGACCAGCCCTCTTCGACCGCCTCTCGGCTCTTGCCGATCCCATCCGCTCACGGCTGCTCCTGCTGCTGGAGCGTCATGAGCTGACGGTGTCCGAGCTGCGCGCGGTGCTGCAACTGCCGCAGTCCACGGTGAGCCGGCACCTGAAGATCCTCACCATCGCGGGCTGGCTCTCCTCGCGCGAGGACGGCACCTCGAACCGGTATCGTCTCGATGTGCGGGCGCTCGACTCCTGGCAGCGCCGCCTCTGGGCACCGGTGCGTGACGAGGCCGAGTCCCTCCAGTTCGCCCGCCGCGATGCGCAGCGGGTCAAGACGGTGCTCGCCGGGCGGCACACGCGCTCGCAGGCGTTTTTCGCGAGCTCGGCCGCGCAGTGGGACAAGCTGCGCGCCGAACTCTTCGGCACGCGCACGGAACTGTTCGCCCTGGTCGGATTGCTCGACGCGACACACACCGTCGGCGATCTCGGGTGCGGCACGGGACAACTCGCGGAAGTCATGGCGCCGTTCGTGAAGCGCGTGATCGCCGTCGACGAGTCGGTCGCGATGCTCCGCGCCGCGCGCGCGCGCCTTGCGCCATTCGAGAACGTCGAGATCGCGCATGGATCGATCGAGGAACTCCCGGTCGAGGACGGAGCGCTCGACATCGCCGTCATGTCGCTCGTGCTCCACTACGTCACCGATCCCGCCGCCGTGCTCGGCAGCATCTGCAAGGCATTGAAGAGGAAGGGCGGTCGCCTGCTGCTCGTCGACATGTCCCCGCACGATCACGTCGAATACCGCCAGAGGATGGGGCATGTCTGGCTCGGCTTCGAGGAAGCACAGCTCGCACAATGGAGCGAGGCCGCCGGCTTCACGAGCATGAGATACCACGCCCTTCCCGCATCTCCACAGGCGAAGGGCCCAACGCTTTTCACCGCAGTACTCACGACGTAGCAAAGGCAGGAAGGAAAGCCGGGCACGAGATGCAGCAGTTCCCGCATCACAGTGACCTTCCACCTCACACCTCACACTCACACCTCAAAGAACATGACCGCCACGATGCCTCAAATCGATCGTCCCCCATTCAAGGTCGCCGACCTTGCCCTCGCCGAGTGGGGCCGCAAGGAACTCAATCTCGCCGAGTACGAGATGCCGGGCCTCATGGCCCTCCGCGCCGAGTACAAGGGCAAGAAGCCCCTCGCGGGCGCCCGCATCATGGGGTCGCTGCACATGACCGTGCAGACCGCCGTGCTCATGGAGACCCTCGCCGAGCTCGGGGCCGATGTGCGCTGGGTCTCGTGCAACATCTTCTCGACGCAAGACCACGCCGCGGCCGCGGTCGCCGTCGGCAAGGATGGCACC
>JANOTV010000088.1:0-18919 GCA_031416495.1 Gemmatimonadota bacterium | reverse complement strand
CGGCCCAGCCCGGGGCCTTCCGCACCAGCGCAGTCGGCAGCTCGACCGATCCACGCGGTTCTTGCCGCCCTTCCCGCGGCGCACGCGGATCTCGCGGCGCGCGAAGTCGAGATCCTTGAGCCGCAGCGTAAGGCACTCCTCCAGCCGCAGCCCGGCTCCATATGGAATGAGCGCGATCAGCCGCGTCGTCCCCTCGAGGTGCGCGAGCACAGAGCGAACCTCCTCGCGGTTCAGCACCGCCGGTAAATGCGTCGGCGACGTGGAGCGCAGGACACGCCGCTCGCTCGCGAGATACGTCAAGTACGCAACAACCTCCGCCTCCCCGAGTTCACCGGGGTGACGCGTGCCGTGATATCTGATATAGCGGACGATTCATCCCACGTATGCCTGTACGGTACGCGGGCTAACCTACCGTGAGCTCAGGGCATACGCATAACGCCTGAGTCGATCGTGCCGAGTGCGAAAGTGCTCTCCTGAACCAGGTGTGAGATGGGAGGTGGGAGGGTGAGGTGTGAGGTTGATGCAAGACACCTCCTCACCCCTCACTCCTCTCCCAACGACCGCTCCGTGCTCGTGCGCAACCGGTCGTCGCCCTCCGGCGCACCAGGCTTCACGCGTACGCTCTTCGCGGGGATGCCGACGTTGACGTGATACGGGCGCACGTCCTTCGTCGCCACCGCCATCGCGCCTAGCATGCCCTGCTCGCCGACATGCACGCCGGCCAGCACCGTCGCGTGGTACGTCACGCGGACGCCGTCGGAGAGCACGGTGGTCGCATTCGTCACCTCCACCTGCTCGACGATGCTGTGCGTATGCGAATAGATGTTCGCGTAGTCGCTGATCGACACCTTGTTGCCCAGCTGGATGCCGCCGCGGTCATCGAGCAGCACGTGACGGTGCACCACCACGTCGTCGCCCACTTCCATGTTGTAGCCGAACGAGAACTCCACGTGCTGGAAGCACTTGAAGTTCGCGCCGACGCGCTTGAAGATCTGCGGCGCGAGCAGGCGCCTGAGCTGCACGCCGAGGTCCACGTTCTGGCCAGCGAGCGGCAGCCGGTCGAATGAGTACCAGAGCCAGAGCAGGGGCTTCACGCGCGCGAATTTCTCCGTATTGCAATCCCCGTAGTACTCGGGCTCGAGCGTGACGTTGCGCGGGTCGAGCGCCGCGAGCGCGAGCCGCGTGCCCAGCGGCAGGCGCTCGTCCGTCAGTGCCTCGGGAACGCGACCGACGTACTCGGGCCAGGCGAATTCGAGCAGCGTGTCGCGGCAGAGGTCCGACCGGTCCACCGAAGGGTCAGCGAGCTGGGCGGAGATCCGGGCGAGCCAGGCATCGGCGATGCCCTGTGCGGGGCGCGGCGGCAACGGGCGCAGTGGGAGTCTTGGCATGCCGAAAAGATATGCAAGAACTGGGGCCGAGGTGCACTCCGCGAAGGCCGGCTACGCGCCGGACCGCGGACGATCCTTACCCGTCGAGCTCCGTCACCAGATCATCCGCCGCCTGGTTCTCCGCGGCGCGCCTTGCATCGCGCTCAGCCACCGCCTGCGCGAGCAGCGACACCAGTGCCTCCGCGAGTTCGTCGCGACCCTCACCCGTCACCGCACTGTACGGGATCAGTTGGTCCCCATCGATCGACAGTTCCTTCGCGATCTCGGCGATGCGGTCGGCCACCGCGCCCTTCGAGAGCTTGTCGATCTTCGTCACGCAGATGATCGTCGGGATGCCGACGTCCGCGAGCAGGTCGAGCATCTGGCGGTCGTCGTCCGACGGCTCACGCCGCACGTCGATCAGCTGCACGATGCCGCGCAGGGTCGGTGAGCGGCGCAGGAAGCCCTCGATGAGCGGCTTCCACTCGGCTTTCCGCTCCTTCGAGATGCGCGCGTAGCCGTACCCCGGAAGGTCGGCGAGCACGAAGGTGTCGTTGACGCTGAAGAAATTGATCTCGCGCGTGCGTCCCGGAGTCTTGCTCACGCGCGCGAACGCCTTGCGGCGCACGAGTGAGTTCAACAGCGACGACTTGCCGACGTTGGAGCGGCCGGCGAATGCGATCTCGGGAAGGTCGTGCGTCGGGCGCCAGCCATCCACGGTCGCCATCGGTCCGAGGAAATCGAGGGACCTGATGACGAGGGGATCCTTCTTTCCTGCTTCCGTCACGCCTCCTTCTTCTGGCGCTTGGCGGAGATCTCGAGCAGCGGAGGCTGCTTCTGCGTGACGGTGGCCTCGGTCACGCGCACCTCGATGACGTCGTCGCGGCTCGGCAGGTCGAACATCGTGTCGAGCAGCAGTGTCTCGAGGATCGCGCGCAGTCCGCGTGCGCCGGTGCCGCGCTGGATCGCCTTGCGGGCGATCGCGTGGAGCGCCGATTCTTCGAACGTGAGCTGCACGTCCTCGAGCTCGAAGAGCTTCTTGTACTGCTTGGTGAGCGCGTTCTTCGGGTCCTTGAGGATCTGCACGAGCGCGTCCTCGTCGAGGCCCTGGAGCGGCACCGTCACCGGGAGGCGGCCGACGAGCTCGGGGATGATGCCATAGCGGAGCAGGTCTTCCGGCTCCACCTCGCCGAACACGTTCGTCGTCTTGTCCTTCGCGAGCTTCGCGGCCGCTTCCGAACCGAATCCGATCTGGCGCTTGCCGAGCCGCGCCTCGATGATCTTCTCGAGTCCGTCGAATGCGCCGCCGCAGATGAACAGGATGTCCTTCGTGTTGATCTGGATGTACTCCTGCTGCGGATGCTTGCGGCCGCCCTGCGGCGGCACCGAGGCGACCGTGCCCTCGAGGATCTTGAGCAGAGCCTGCTGCACGCCCTCGCCCGACACGTCGCGCGTGATGCTCGGGTTCTCGCTCTTGCGCGCGATCTTGTCGATCTCGTCGATGTAGACGATGCCGCGCTCGCACTCGGCGACGTTGAAGTCGCCGGCCTGCAGCAGGCGCACGAGGATATTCTCGACGTCCTCGCCGACATAGCCGGCTTCGGTGAGCGTCGTGGCATCCGCGATGGTGAACGGTACGTCGAGGATGCGCGCGAGCGTCTGCGCGAGCAGCGTCTTGCCGACGCCGGTGGGGCCGAGGAGGAGGATGTTCGACTTGTCGAGCTCGACCTCACCCTCTCGACGCGCGCCGGAGTTGATGCGCTTGAAGTGGTTGTACACCGCCACGGAGAGCGCCTTCTTCGCGCCCTCCTGGCCGATGACGTACTGATCGAGGACGTCCTTGATCTCCTGCGGCGCGGGGACATGTGTGACGGTCTCCGCTACCTCACGCTCCTCGTCTTCCGCGAGGATCTCGTTGCAGAGCGCGATGCACTCATTGCAGATGTAGACGGACGGGCCGGAGATGAACTTCCGGACGGCGTCCTTCGACTTTCCGCAGAATGAGCAGCGCAGGTGGCGATCGTGGGACATCAGCGTTGGCTTGGTGACTGGTTCCGGAGGTATGAACGGCTGCCCCCGAAGTAGCGGTTACGGCGGCCGGCAATGACGGTCGTTCGACGCTTCACTCTAGAGATGAGTAACGCAGGCGTACAGGGGGGTCAAGCACACGGGCGGCTTTCCCCCTTGGTCGCTCACTGGCACTCCCCCGATCGTCTTCATTTCGTCGCCGTGAGGACGGAGGCTGCCGCGCTTGCGTCTATCTCGTCGCGGTTCGTGACCACGTTGTCGATCATGCCGTAGCCCTTCGCTTCTTCGGCGCTCATGAACCGGTCGCGGTCCACGTCGCGCTCGATCTGCTCTATGGGCCGGCCGGTGTGCTTGGCCATCAGCTCGTTTATCTTCGCGCGCAGGTAGATGATCTCGCGCGCCTGGATCTCGATGTCGGACGCGGTGCCCTGCGTGCCGCCCGAGGGCTGGTGGATCATGACGCGCGCATGCGGCAGCGCCGAACGCTTGCCTGCGCGGCCCGCCGCCAGCAGGAACGCGCCCATCGACGCGGCGAGTCCCATGCAGATGGTGTTCACCGGCGACTTCAGGAACTGCATCGTGTCATAGATCGCCAGGCCGGCCGAGACGCTGCCGCCGGGCGAGTTGATGTACAGGTGGATGTCGCGCCCCGGGTTGTCCGCTTCGAGGAACAACATCTGGGCGATGATCATGTTGGCCACGTCATCGTTGATCGGCGTGCCGAGGAAGATGATGCGGTCCATCAACAGGCGGGAATACACGTCGTAGCTGCGCTCTCCGCGGCTCGACCGTTCGATCACATACGGATTGGGGATCATCGGCATCGTTCGTCTTTCCTCATCGTGGGATTACTAGGCCTGTTCCATCGCGTTGCGCTCGAGCAGCCAGGTGAATACCCGCTCCTCGGTGATGCCCCGCTCAAGCTCCCTGAGTCGTCCGGCCTTCTGCAGGGATGCGTAGAGCTGACCCGGCTCGATGCCGCGCTTGGCGGCGAGCTCGGCGACCTTCTCGTCGATGTCGGCTTCCGTCGCCGCGAGCTTCTCGCGGTCGGCGATGGTGTCGAGGATCAGCTCACGCCGCACCTGTCGCTCGGCCATGCCGTGGATCTCGTCGCCGAACTTCCCCATCTCTTTGTCGGGGATCTTGTACGCGTCGGCGTAGGCGAGGACCATCTGCTTCACCCAGCTCGGCGGGATGTCGAACGGGTTCGCCGTGACGATCTCGTTGAGCAGTTGCGTGCGCGCGGCAGCGTCGGCGTCGCGGGTCGCCTGCGACTGCATCTCCCCGCGCACGACCTTCATGAACGCATCGAGTGATTCGAAGTCGCCCATCTCGCGCGCGAATGCATCATCGAGCGGCGCGAGTGCCTTGCGCTTCACTTCGGTGAGGGTGGCGCGCACGAGCTTCGTCTTGCCGCGCTGCGACTCATCGGGGAAATCCTCGGGCCACTTCACCGGGCGCTCGGTCGCTTCGCCCTGGTCGAGCGTGAGCAGCACCTCTTCCACGGCCGGGATCGCCTGGCCCGCGCCGATCACGAGGCGGTACTCCTTGCCCTCGGGCATGGAACCGTCCTCCTCGGCCGTCGCGAGCATCACCGTCACGAGATCGCCTTCCATCGGCTTGCCTTCGACGGGGCTCCACGCGGCGCGCTGGTCGCGCATCTCGTCGAGCTGCGCCTGCACGGCTTCGTTGGTGATCTCGTCCTTCGGGCGCATCACGCGATGACCCTCGAGCTTGTCGAGCTTGATCTCGGGACGCACTTCACAATGCAGCTCGAAGCTGAGTCCGTTGTCCTCGCCGAACTTCACGTCGTGCGCATGCGGCTGCGTCACGAGATCGAGGTTCTCCTTGGCGAGCACGATCTCGAACGCTTCGCGCAGGAGCGCTTCCACCGCTTCCTGGTCGATGGCGGAGGCGTACTGCTTGCGAACCATCGCCGTCGGCGCCTTGCCGGGACGGAAGCCGGGGAGGCGCACCTGCTTGGCCACGCGGCTCGCGGCCTTGTTGCGCGCTTCGGCGACACGCTCGGGAGGAACGGCGACCCGGAGGCGGCGCTCGACTCCCTCACTCTTGGTGGCGGTGATCTGGATGTCCATGCGTATCGGCAGTGCTGGATGATTGCGATCAGAAGGGCACGAAACCCCGCCTTCGGTGGCGTGAGGCCACCGGGGCGGGGGCAACTATAGAGCGAAAGCTAAGGGAGCCGCACGGGAGGGCCAAGGGGCCGGGCACCCTGCGACGGTCCGGGCGGCTACGATGCCGCCGCTTCTGGAAGGGAGCGTGCCTGCAACCACATCTCGATGACAGGACGCCACATAACGCTGCATGCGAAAGGTGGGACTCGAACCCACACGCCTTGCGGCACGGGATCCTAAGTCCCGCGCGTCTACCAGTTCCGCCACTTCCGCGTCCGCGAAATATGCCCGACGACGGGAAAATAAGAAGCGCGCCGGAAATGCTCCGGCGCGCTCCAGTATCCCGCATTGTCCCGCATCATCCCGCATTGTCCCGCATCATCCCGCTGGAGGCGTGAGGGAAGAGAAGTGGCAGTGCCTCACACCGTCCTTCTCCCAGCCCCCTCTAATTCGTCCGAATGTTGGCAACGTACGTCGTGCCCGCTCCACCAGGCGCCGGACGATAGATCAGAAAGCTGACGACATCGCCCTTCTTCACGCCCTCCAGCACCGCCTGCAGGTCCGCCGTGGACTGGATCTTCTTCTTCGACGGCAGCACCTGCACGATCACGTCGCGTCCCGGAATGATGTCGAGGTCCTGCGACGGACTTCCCGGTTCCACTGCTGCGATCAGCAGCCCGCGATACTCGGCGGGCATCTGGCTCGCCTGGACGAGTTCGGCAGGCACCGGCTCCACGCTGATGCCCAGCCGTGAAGAGGCTGGCGCCGGGGTCGCTGGGCGCGGGGTCGCGGCCGCCACCGTCTCATCGGCGGATGGCGCGGCGCCGAGTCGCACGCGGAAGTTCTTCTTCGTTCCGTAGCGCATCGCCTCGAGTTCGACGACCTCTCCTGCCTTCTTCCCGCGGATCACGCGCTGCAGCGCATTCACCCGGTCGACGGGCTTGCCGTCGATCTTCGTGATGATGTCACCCGGCTCGATACCCGCCTTGAGCGCGGGCGAGTTGTTGTCCGTGAAGCTGCCCACCTTCACGCCGGCAATACGGCTGAGGCCCGCGACCTGTGCGTCCTCCGGGGTGACTTCGTTGATGCCCACGCCGATCACCGCGCGCCGCGACTCGCCGTACTGGATGAGGTCTTCCATCACGAGCTTCGCGAGCGTGATCGGGATGGCGAAGCCGTAGCCCGAGTAGAAGCCCGTCTGCGATGCGATCGCCGAATTGATGCCGACGACTTCGCCCTGGCTGTTCACGAGCGGACCGCCCGAGTTGCCCGGATTGATCGCCGCGTCGGTCTGGATCATGTCGCTGATGTCGTACTGCGAACCCCCGGGCATCGCGAGTCCGCGGCCCTTCGCGCTCACGATCCCTGCGGTCACCGTGAAGTCGAGTCCGAGCGGATTGCCGATCGCCAGCACCCACTCGCCGATGCGCAGGCTCTCGTCGTTGCCGAACGAGATGGTCGTGAAGTTGCGGCCTTCGATCTTGAGCACCGCCACGTCGGTCGTGGGATCGCGTCCGACGACCTTCGCCTCGTACTCGCGACGGTCGGTCATGAGCACGCGCACCCTGTCCGCGCCCTCGATGACGTGGTTGTTCGTGAGGATGTAGCCGTCGCGCGAGACGATGAATCCGCTGCCGGATCCCTGCTGCCGTGGCTGCGGCTGCTGCTGCTGCTGCGGCGGCTGCTGCGGGTCGAAGCGGAAGAACTCCTCGAAGCCCGGCGGCACCTGCGGATGCCGCTGCCGTCCGGCGCGCGGCTGCGCCGTGCGCTCAGTCTGGATCGAGACGACCGCCGGCGTGATGTGCTCGGCGATGGTGACGAACGCGTTGCTCGCCTCCGCCATCGTGCGCACTTCCGCGACCGGTGGCTTTGATGTGCCGGCCTGGGCGAACACGCGATCCGTCCAGTCCATCGAGGAGGCGAAGAACACGCCGCCCGCGAAGGCGATCGTAGAGACGATCACGATCTTCGAACGGCTCAGGTGTATGCTCATGAGTTATCCGTGTTGGTGGTTCATTAAGGATAGCACCTTCATTGATATGAGTACCGGGACGGCACCCGAAAGTTTCCGTCCCAGTCACAAATCTTCGAGATGGTGGAACCGTTCCGGGTTCCACCATCCTGCCTCGACTACTCCTTCTTGTCGTCGACCACTTCGAAGTCTGCCTCGACGACTTCTTCCTTCTTCGTGTCGGCGGCTGCTGCTTCGCCCGCGGGCGCGTCACCGGTCGGAGGAGCGGCCGCCTGTGCGGCGTACACGGCCTGGCCCGCCGCCTGGAACGCGGAGTTCAGCTCCTCGAGCGCGGCCCTGATCTCGGTCATGTCGTCGCCGCGGTGTGCCTTGTGGGCACGCTCCACGGCGGCGTCGAGACGCGCCTTCACGTCGGCGGGTACCTTGTCCGCCCATTCCTTCGATTCCTTCTCGACCTGATACGCGAGCGTGTCGAGACGGTTGCGCGTATCGATCTCCTCGCGCTTCCGCTTGTCCTCGCTGGCGTTCGCCTCTGCGTCCTTCACCATGCGATCGACCTCGGCGTCCGACAAGCCGCTCGACGCCTCGATGCGGATCTTCTGTTCCTTGCCGCTCGCCTTGTCGCGCGCGGCGACGTGCAGGATGCCGTTGGCGTCGATGTCGAAGGTGACCTCGACCTGCGGCATGCCGCGCGGAGCCGGCGGCATGCCTTTCAGCTGAAACTTGCCGATGTTCTTGTTGTGCAGCGCGCGCTCGCGCTCTCCCTGCAGCACATGGATCTCGACGGTCGTCTGGTTGTCGTCTGCGGTTGAGAAGGTCTCGGACTTCTTCGTCGGGATGGTCGTGTTCCTCGGGATCAGCACCGTGGTCACGCCGCCCAGCGTCTCGATGCCGAGCGAGAGCGGGGTCACGTCGAGGAGCAGCACGTCCTTCGGCTCGCCGGTGAGCACCGCCCCTTGGATCGCCGCGCCGACCGCGACGACTTCGTCGGGGTTCACGCCCTTGTTCGGCTCCTTCTTGAAGAACTCCTTCACGATCTCCTGGATCTTCGGCATGCGCGTCGAGCCGCCAACGAGGATCACCTCGTCGATGTCGGCCGGCGTGAGACCGGCGTCCTTGAGCGCCTTCTCCATCGGCGCCTTCGTGCGCTGCAGCAGGTCGTCGACGAGCTGCTCGAACTTCGCGCGCGTCATCTGGTAGTTCAGGTGCTTCGGGCCCGACTGGTCGGCCGTGATGAACGGGAGGTTGATGTCCGTGCTCATCGTGCCCGACAGTTCGATCTTCGCCTTCTCGGCGGCTTCCTTCAGGCGCTGAAGCGCCATCGGATCCTTCGAGAGGTCGATGCCCTGATCCTTGCGGAACTCCGCGACGAGCCAGTCGATGAGCTTCTGGTCGAAGTCGTCGCCGCCGAGGTGCGTATCGCCATTGGTGGACTTCACCTCGAACTGACGGGTGCCGTCCACTTCATAGAGTTCGAGGATCGAGATGTCGTACGTGCCGCCGCCGAGGTCGAACACGGCGACCTTCTCGTCCTTCTTCTTGTTCTTGTCGAGGCCGTACGCGAGCGCGGCGGCCGTCGGCTCATTGACGAGGCGGAGCACGTCGAGGCCCGCGATCTTGCCGGCGTCCTTGGTGGCCTGGCGCTGCGAGTCGTTGAAGTACGCCGGCACCGTGATGACGGCCTTCGTCACCGGGTGCCCGAGGTAATCCTCGGCGGTCTGCTTCATCTTCTGCAGGATCATCGCGGAGATCTCGGTAGGCGTGTACAACTTGCCCTGCACCTCGACCGACGCGACGTCATTGGCGCCCCTCAGCACCTTGTAGGGGACGCGAGCGATCTCGGCCTTCACTTCGTCCATGCTTGCGCCCATGAAGCGCTTGATGGAGAAGACGGTGTTCGCGGGGTTGGTGACCGCCTGACGCTTGGCGATCGTGCCGACGAGGCGATCGCCGTCCCTGGTGAAGCCGACGACGGACGGTGTGGTGCGGCCACCCTCTGCGTTCGGGATCACGACGGGATCTCCGCCTTCCATGACGGCAACGACCGAGTTCGTCGTGCCGAGGTCGATTCCAATCACCTTGTCTGCCATTCGGTCCTCATGGAGGTATCTTGTACGCTATGTAGGTCCGCCGACTTCTAAAAACAGAGTCTGACGGTAGGATTGCTTACTAGCTGAATGGCAAGGGCGGGGCCAGCGATTCGCGCCGAAATGGCGGTAGCCTCCTGACTTGCCTCTCAAGCCACCTGACAAAACGACGCGATGATCCCGATCAGCGACGACAATCCGACGGTGCGGCCCCCCGTGATGACTTTGGTCATCCTCGGTGCGATGGCGCTCGTCTGGCTGTTCGTGCAGCAGGGCGGGCTCGACCAGCGAGTGCTCGCGTTCAGCATCTGCAACCTCGGGCTCGTGCCGGGCGAGCTGACCGGCATGGCGCCACTGGGGTCGGGCATCCCGATCATGCGCGGCCTCGACTGCGTGATCGACGCCGAGCGCATCAACTGGCTGACACCCGTGATCTCGATCTTCCTGCACGGCAGCTGGGCGCACATCATCGGTAATGCGCTGTTCCTCTGGGTGTTCGGGAACAACATCGAGGAGGTGATGGGCGGGGCGCGTTTCCTCGCCTTCTACCTCGTATGTGGGATCGCTGCCGTCCTGGTGCACATCGCGATGGACCCGGCCTCGCCGGTGCCCACGGTCGGGGCATCGGGCGCCATCTCGGGGGTCATGGGGGCGTACCTGATGCTGTATCCCAGAGTGCGCGTGCGCATGCTCTTCATCTTCGTGATCTTCTTCAAGATCATCCCGCTGCCGGCGTGGCTGGTGCTGCTCTGGTGGTTCGGGCTGCAGGTCCTGATGGGGCTGCCGCAACTCGCGCAGCCGGGGGACCTCTCGGGGGGCGTGGCGGTCTGGGCGCATGTCGGCGGCTTTGTGGCAGGCGCACTGCTGATCCGGTTCTTCGAGCGCGCGGATCTGGTCGCCCGGCGACGTGCTATCCTCTTGCAACGTGGCCTTTTGGCTCCTGTTGACTGACCCCGCGTAACGGTTGTGCCACGGAATGCCAGTTGGTGTTTGCGGCTCGTCTCCGGCGCGGGGTATCTTTCCCCTCTGTTACAAATCAACGCACAGGGCGCCGGCCTTCCCCCCCCACGTCCCGCCGCGGATCCCGACACGTGCTCGCGAGCATCTCCCTCAGGAATTCCTGATCGTGGTCTGGTACATCCTCGCCGCGCTGCTCGGTGCGATCACCTGGACCCTTCACCTGGTGGTCCGGCATCCCGGTGAGCACGACGCATACGATCTCCGCCTCGGCGGGTGTCGCGGTTGTCTCCTGCTGGCTAGTCTCCAGCATCAACCGCTGAGACTCCCGTGACCCCTCTTGCCTCACGCAATCCCGCTTTTCTGAATCGCGAGATCTCGTGGCTCGAGTTCAATGCGCGGGTGCTGCATGAGGCGGAGGATGAGCGGACGCCGCTGCTGGAGCGACTGAAGTTCCTTGCGATCTACGCGTCGAACCTCGACGAATTCTACATGGTGCGCGTCGCGGGACTCCGCCGGCAGCTCTCGGCCGGCGTGACGCACGTGAGTTCAGACGGCCTGACGCCGGCGGAGCAGCTGGAGCTGATCGACGCGCGCGTGCGGCTGCTCAACGCGCGGGCGCGCGCCTGCCTGCACGACGTGCTGCTGCCGCGCCTCGCCGCCATCGGGGTGCGGCTGCTGGCGCCTTCGGATCTCTCGCCGGAGGAGAGCGCACACATCGAGGCGTTCTTCGATGAGCAGGTGTTCCCGGTGCTCACGCCGCTCGCGGTGGATCCCGGCCATCCGTTCCCGTACATCTCGAACCTCTCGCTCTCGCTCGCGGTGGAACTTCGCGACCCGGAGCGGGGCAGTGTGCACTTCGCGCGCGTGAAGGTCCCCAAGAGCTTGCCGCGCTGGGTGCCCACGGGGCGCCTGCATGGCTTCGTGCCGCTCGAGGTGGTGATCCGTTCGCGCCTCGACGCGCTCTTCCCGGGGATGGAGATCCTCGGCTGTCATGTGTTCCGCCTCACGCGCTACTCCGACCTCGACATCTCGCGCACCGAGGAGCCGGAGGACCTGCTCGCGACCATCGAGGAGCAGCTCTTCCAGCGGCGTTTCGGCGAGGTCGTGCGTCTCGAGGTCGAGACGGGGATGCCGCTGCACCTGCGCGAACTGCTGCTCGACGAACTGCGCGCGAGCGAGGCTCCCGAGATGGCGCCGCTCTCCGCGCGCGAGGTGCACGAGCCCGGACCGCTGCTCGACGTGAGCGACCTGCTGTCGATGAGCTCGCTCGACCTGCCGGAGCATCGCGATCCGCCGCTCATCGCCGTCGTGCCGCCGGAGCTGCGCGACACCACGCGCTCGATCTTCGACGTGATCCGCGAGCACGAGATCCTCGTGCACCATCCGTTCGATTCGTTCGGCGCTTCCGTCGAGACGTTCATCGAGTCGGCGGCGCGTGACGAACAGGTGCTCGCCATCAAGCTCACGCTGTACCGCACGTCGGGCGACGGCGCGATCGTGCAGGCGCTCACCGAGGCGGCGCAGCGCGGCAAGCAGGTCGCGGTGCTGGTGGAGCTGCAGGCGCGCTTCGATGAAGTGAACAACATCGCATGGGCGCGCACCCTCGAGTCGTTCGGCGTGCACGTGGTGTACGGCCTGCCCGGCCTCAAGACGCACACCAAGACGGCGCTCGTCGTGCGGCGGGACCCGGACGGCATCCGGCGGTACGTGCACATCGGCACGGGCAACTACAACACCCGCACCGCGCGCATCTACACCGACCTCGGCATCATCACCTGCGACGAGAAGATCGGCGCCGACATCAGCGACCTCTTCAATTCACTGACGGGGTACTCGCGCCAGCGCGAGTACCGCCGCCTGCTCGTCGCGCCGGTGAACATGCGCGAATCGATCCTCGCGCTCATCGACCGGGAGACGGCGCACGCCGTCGCTGGCCGACCCGGCCGCATCATCGCGAAGATGAACGCGATCGTGGACGACGCATGCATCGGGGCGCTCTACCGCGCGTCGGCGGCCGGCGTGCAGATCGACCTCATCATCCGCGGCATCTGCTGCCTGTGCCCGGGCGTGCCGGGACTCTCCGAGAACATCCGCGTCAGCAGCATCATCGGACGGTTCCTCGAGCATTCGCGCCTCTGGATGTTCAGCAACGACGGAGACCCTGAGTACTACTTCGGCTCTGCGGACTGGATGCCGCGCAACCTCGACCGTCGCGTGGAAGTCGTGACGCCGGTGGAGAACCCGCTGTTCAAGAAGCGGTTGCAGTCGGTGCTCGATGTGTGCCTCACCGACAATCGCCAGGCGTGGGACCTGCAGCCGGATGGCACCTACGTGCAGCGTCAGCCGGGCGACCGCGGTGAGCGTGCGACGCACCGCATGCTGCTCAGGGATTCGTGGGGAGGCAGCCGCGAGAGCGGTGCGTTCAACATCGCGGTGAGCCCACTGGTGAGCGATGCGGCGAAGGGCCGCGGCCGGCCGCCGTCATCGAGCGCCGCGTTCGCGGCCATCACGGAATAGCTGACAGCTCCATGCGTCGGATAGCGCCGCTGTGCCTCGTCCACCGTCGACGCCGGATCAGGCCAGTCCGGTCTTCAGCGCCGCGGAGAACTCCCGCGGCAGACCTGCAGTCTCGAGCGCGGTGCATGCGGCATCCACATCGTACGGGACACGCACGAACTCCACGCGCGGCGCTCCCTCGCCGACGGACAGCACCACGTAGCCAGCGCGCGGGTCACCATCCTTGGGGCGCCCGACGGATCCCGTGTTCACGTACAGGATGTCATCGACCACGCGCGACCACGGCTTGTGCGTGTGGCCGAACGCGATCACGTCACCTGCATGGAGTCCGGCTGACGCCGCCATCTTGCGAAGGAAGTCGTCGCTCCGGTCCTCGGTCACGTAGACGAGGTTGTTCTGCGGCGTGGCATGCACGAGCGCCAGCGTGGGACCCGCGGTGTGCCCGCCAAGGGACTTGAGGTCGAGGCGGAAGGGGAGCGCCGCGAGCCGCTGCCTGGTCTCCGCCGTGACATGCGCGAGCGTCCAGACGAAGCTCTCGTGAGCGAGCGCCTCCTGCGCCGGGCTCTCCGACCGGCATCCGCAGTGCTTGTAGTCGTGCGCCACCGTGGTGTCGTAGTTGCCGGCCACCCCCGGGATGCCCTCGGCCGCGAGCCGTGCCACCACTTCGTTGGGGAAGGCAGAGTAGCCGACGAGGTCACCGAGGTGGTAGCGCGCGTTGAGACCGCGCGCAGTCATGTCAGCCAGCACGGCATCGAGCGCGTGCAGGTTGGCGTGGACGTCGGAGAGCAGGGCGATCGGCATGCGGTTCAGTGTATGGGAAAATTACCGAAGGGGTCGCCCTCCGGTCGAGATACCGCCAGTGTTCGCCCCCATGGCAACGACGGTTCCACGACTGCTTCATGCACACGGACGGGCAGTGCCAGTCGCGCGGGTCAGTCGCTACTCACCTTCACCCGGCGTGGCGAGCGCGATGACCTCGCCCGACGGGCTCACCACCTCGATCGGTACGCCAGCCACCTCGGCGAGCAACCCGCTCTTCCGGCTCGCTCCCCACAGCTCGAGCCGCAGCGATCCATTCGTGCGTCGTGGCACCGGCGTGAGCCGCACGGCGCGCGCGAGCCATCGCACCTTGATGCGGTCCACCGCGCCCACGTGCCCGCGGTCGAACCCATCAGCGACGCGGATGATCGCGCTGAGCCGCTTCACGCGCTCGCGCGTCTCGCGATCGAGCGCGAACCAGTCGCGGTGCTTGCGTCGTGGCTCGGCGCCGCGATGATAGCGCGCCACCAGCGCAATCATGACCTGCTCCTCCGGTGGCATGGCGGGCAGGTCGGCGTGACGGATGAGATGGAACGAGTGCTTGTGGTGGTCTTCGTAGTTGATGTGGTAGCCCACATCATGCAGCAGCGCGGCATCCGACAATATCTGCCGCTCGCGGGGCTCGCACCCGAGTCGCGCGCCGAGTGCGTCGAACAGCTGGAGCGAGAGACGCTGCACATGCCGCGAGTGCGGCTCTTCGTAGTGGCAGCGTTCGGCGAAGCCGACCACCGAACGTTCGCGCGCTTCGCCGGGATCGGCGATCACAGGCACCACGCGCGCGGTCTCGAGCAGGAGGCCCTCACGGATGCCGTACGCCGACGCGGCGAGTTCGCGCGGTTCGACGCGCGCCATCACTTCGGCGGCCACGGCGAGCCCGGCGACAATGATGTCGGCACGACCGGCGTTGAGGCCCTCGACCTGGAGCCGCTCGTCAGGCGTCATGCCACTCAGCTGCTCGAGGATGTGCTCGACATCCGCGCGCGGGATCAGCGTGCCATGCACGCTACCCACGCGCTTCCCATGGCGCGCGAGGTACATGCCCGCGAGGTTCGTGAACGTGCCGCCCGAGCCGATCACCTGCGCGCCGCGCCAATCGCGTACCGGCAGCGTCTTCCTGATCTCGGCGCGCACATGCTTGCGCAGTTTCTTCACGCCCTTTTCGCCGTTCTTGCCAAGGAGGAACTCCTCGGTGAGACGGATGGCGCCGAACGGGAACGAGATGAGGCGCTCGACGAGGCCTTCGGCCGCGAGCGCGAGTTCGAGGGAACCACCGCCGATGTCCATCACCACCGAGCGTCCGCGGCCGAGCTCGAAGTGCGCGAGCGCCGAACGGAACGCGAGGCGCGCCTCCTCCTCACCCACGAGCACGCGCGCCTTGAGGCCCGTCTCGCGTCGCACGCGGGCAAGGAAAGCCCCGCCGTTCATCGCGTCGCGCACGGCACTCGTCGCGACCACCTCGATGTGCTTGGCGCCGAGCTGGCGCGCAAGGGTCGCCATGCGCACCAGCGCCTCGGACGCGGTATTCATGTTGGCCTCGTCGAGCCGGCCAGTTTTCACGAGACCGGAGCCCAGACGAGGTGCCGCCTTCATCTCATCGACGATCCTGATCTCGCCATCGGACGACACATCGGCCACGATCTGGCGGATGGAATTGGAGCCGATGTCGATCGCCGCGATGCGCTGGTCGCTCATGGTGTCGCCGTGGGTCGAGGACAGGTGCCGGGCCGCAGGGCATCGAGTCGCTGCTGCTGCTGGCGCACGACGTCCAGAGGCAGCGGAGCGAACCCGAGCTTGCTCGCGCTTCGGGCGCCTTCATCGAGCGCCCACCGCGTGAACGCTATCAGGTGCGCTCCGCGAATGCTGTCCCCCAGCACCCGGTCGGCCACGATGCGGGTGACTCCGACGATCGGGTACGCTCCCCGCGCGCGCGCGCCGACCCCCGCCGTGATCGTGTCCACGGTGGACGCCGTGAGCAACTCGGCGGCGGCCGTGGCGACCGACGTCGAGTCCGGCCTCACGAATGCTCCGGCGACATTGCGTAGCGACGCGACCGGCAACCGGCTCAGTCGCGCGTACGACAGCTCGAGGAACCCGATGGCACCTATCGTGGCGCGTACCTCTGATGCGACGCCTTCGTTTCCCTCCGCGCCGCTGCCGACCGGCCACCGGATGCCGACTGGCGACTGCGCGCCGCGCCAGTCGGCGTCGGTCGCGAGGTAGGACGCGAAGATCTCGCTCGTGCCGCTCGTGTGTACGCGGTGCACGACACGAATCGCGAGCGGTGGCAGCTGTGCGCGCGGGTTGAGCGCGCGGAGGGCGGGGTCGTCCCACCGGGTGATGCGTCCGAGATAGATGCCGGCGAGCACCGCCTCGTCCATCTGCAGGTCCCCTGTGAAGCCGGGGATGTTGTATGCCACGGCGACGGTTCCGACGACCATCGGCACGACGACCGGACCACAGGTCGCCCGCGCGATCTCCTCGGCGCGGAGCGGGCGGTCTGTGGCCCCGAAGTCCGCGCCCCCCTCGAGCAGGAGCCGAATACCCTCGCCTGACCCGACGGAGAAGTAGTTGATGCGCACGCCCGTCTCTGCGCCGTAGTCCGCGAACCATTGTCGGTAGAGCGGATACGGGAACGTCGCGCCCGCGCCAACGAGGTCGATGCCCCCCGACGGCGGAGGCGGTCCCGCGGGGCGCGTGAGGATCCACTCCATGCCAGCGGCGACGCCGGCGAGCAGTCCGATGCAGAGAAGTGCGGTCGCGCGGAGAACAGACCGCGACCGGTCAGAGGTCGTTCGCATATGAGACGAACTTGTAGCGTCCGTCGCGGTTGAGCAACGAGCCGAAGAGCTGCAACTCACGCGCGGCCGAGTCGGCGGCGGCGAACCGCACGCGGCATCCCTGGACGATCGTGTTCGGCCCTTCGCGAAGCACGCTGTCGGCGCAGGAGAGTCCATCGAACCGAAGCGAGCGCCCACCGTACCGGCGGACGAGCCGCACGAGTCCCTTCTCACTGTTGGCTGCCACCTGCAGCCAGACGAGGTCAGGCCCCATCTCATACGGCGGCCGAATCCAGTGCGTGTGCGGATAGTAGAGCCACGCGAACTCGGTGCGCGAGACGACCAGCGCGCGCAGTCGCGCGGTGTCGTTCGCCGTGAGCGCGGTGAGCAGGGCGCGACTCAGCCGCTCCGGCGACGATTCACCGCCCAGGAGCGTGGTCGGCGTGTCGGGAAGGGTCGAGCGGAAGCGGTGGAGCAGCGTGTCGATCGGCAGGGCGCTGTCGACGATGCCCTGCGACGATGGTCGGTCGCTGGTGGAGTCAGCGCCGTTCGGTCGCTCCTGGCGGGTGTCGTTCGCGCAGGAGCTGAACACGGCGATGGTTCCGACCGACAGCAACGTGAGCAGCTGTTTCATCTGATTGGCAAAGGGACAAGCGAAAAGCCGGCGCGCGGTGCTCCGCGCGCCGACGTCCCGCACGATATCAGTTGCGTGCGTACGTGGTCCAGCCGGTCCACCACTTGGCGCCTGTCGGCGCCGCAGCGCCGCGGAATGCCGTGCCCTGCACGAAGGTGCCGGCCGCCGTCGCCATGTTGCCGGTGAAGGCGGTCAGGCCGCCGGTCGCTGCCGGGGAGCCAGCCGCTGGCGTCCAGTCGAAGGATGCGACGCCCGTGGCCGGCATCGTGAAGGTCGTGAAGAGGCTCGCGGTAGTTGCGGCGCCGTCACGGACGATGTTGCGCGCCACCGAGTCCGCGAGCAGGATGCCGCTCGAAGCCGTCGTGAAGATCGACGGTGACTCGGCGACGAGGATGTTGCGCATGTCGAACACGCCATCGGTGATGCGCGTCTGCGTGGCCGCATCACGGATGCCGATCGCGCCCTTGGGAAAGCGCGTCACGACGCCGTTCACGTAGTAGCCGCCGGTGCCGCGGCGGAGGATCATGCCGTAGCCGCCGTTGGTGGCGTCGAAGTCGGTGCCGGCGCCGGTGCCGACGAGGGTGAAGTTCGCCACGACAGGTGCGGTGAAGGGCGTCGAGTTCTGTCCGAGCGCACAACCGGCGCCGGCGCAGCCATCGTTCTCGATCGACTGCGGATCGCCCGACGCATTTCCTGCGCCCGGACGGTTGACGACGCGCGCGGTCTGGTACGAGATCAGGTACTGCAACCGGCCGACATAGCCCTCGGACATGTCGAAGTGGTCATCGCCCGCTTCGTATGACACGAGGTACTTCGCATCCATCGCACCGCCGAACCACTCGAATGAGTCGTCGAGGCCGTAGAGCGCCTGCAGATACTCGACCGTCGTGCCGCTGCCGACGGCGGCGAAGGTGAAGGTGTTCAGTTCCTGATCCGCGGCGGTGCCGTAGCCGGCGAACTCGACGCGCACATAGCGCAGCGTGCCGCTGTTGTCGGCGTTGTTGTTGCCGCCGCTGTAGGCCTGCGCCGGATTCGTCGGACCGGTGCCGGTGCCTTCAAGTTCAACGGGCGCCGCGCGGTTGATGATGCCGTTGCCGATGATGATCAAGCCGCCCCAGTCACCCGCCTGACGCTGGCCGACCGGCCGCGACGACGTGAAGACGATGGGCGCCGCCGCCGTGCCGACCGCGTTGATGCGCGCGCCGCGGGTGATGAACAGCGCGCTGCCGACCACGCCGAAGTCACCTTGGATGCGCGTGCCGGCCTGGATGCTGAGCGTGGCGCCGTTCGTGACCTGCACGAATCCGCTGAGCGTGTAGACGGTGTCTGCGAAGAGCGTGCGGTTGGCGGTGATGTTCGCGTTGATGACGGCGGCGCCCGGTACGACGGGGCCGGTGATGGGATTGGCCTCGTTGCAGGCGGCGAGCGTGAGTGTGGCGACCAGTGCGGCTGCGAGTGAGCGAACGCTTGTCAGACGGATCATTGTTGGTCCAAGGAGGAGGTTACAGGTTGACTGCATCGTCACGGCGTGGTGAGCGCGGATGCGCACGACACGTCGGTCTCGTGTGCTAGGGCTGCCAGCTCAACCCCATCGAGTAGCCGCGCCCCACATTGTAGCGCTCG
>JANOTV010000087.1:0-10813 GCA_031416495.1 Gemmatimonadota bacterium | reverse complement strand
GCGCGGTACCCGGTACGCTGAGCACCATGACCGGCGTGGAGTTCGTGTTGACGGGCCAGAGTGAGCGGAACTCGCCCGGCACCGGAGCGCCCGAATCCTCGGTCGCCCGGATCGCTATCTTCTTTCGCAACGCGGTGAACTGATGACACACAACCATTCGATCCGTCGCGGGTTCGCGCTGCCGATGGTGCTCCTCGTGATGTTCATGCTCGTCGGTGCCGTCGCCTCCGGTTTCGCGATGTTGAGCGGGGAACGCGCATCAGACGACGCGACGCTCCGGAGCGAGGCGGCGTTCGCGCTCGCCGAGACGGGGCTGCAGCAGGGGCTGCGCAACCGCACGGGGCGCGGTCTCCCGGCGGTGCCCCCCGCCGGCGTGGAGTCGACGCGCGTGACGCTCACGGGCGGCTACGCCGACATCATCACGACGCGGTTGCGGGCGGCGGTCGGGACGACCGTCCCCGCGCTGTATCTGGTGCGCTCGCGTGGCGTGAACCAGCGCACCGGGACGGCCAGGTCGGGCAACGCGGTGCAGTTCGCCTCTGCCTTTGCGACATTCCAGCTGATGACGATGAAGGTGCAGTCGTCGATGACCGGCATCAACGGTATCAACAAGGCCGGTAACTCGGGCATCATTTCTGGCGTGGACCAGTGTGCGCTCGCTCCGACGCTTCCCGCAGTCGCGGTACCGACCAACCCCGGCTTTACCGGCCAAACGGATCCCCTGGTGGGCTCGCCGAAGGTCCTGACGATCGGTGCAACTCGCGCGGAAGCCGCTGCAGCGGTGCCCTTCAACTGGAGAGCCATCGTTGAAGACAATGCGATCACTGCCGACTTCGACATTCCCTCGAACGGCGCCGGCTTCCCGACATCGGAATGGTTCCTCTTGACCGAGAACCTGAACAAGTGGCCGACCGTCATCGTGCGCAACGGCCCATCGCCCAACACGGAGTACACGCTGAGTTCCAAGGGACGCGGCCTGCTCATCGTCTTCGGCGACCTGAGCCTGAACGGCAACGACGCCGGCTGGGATGGCATCATCCTCGTCGGCGGCCGGCTCCGCTCGAACGGCACGAACGAAGTGCAGGGCGCGACGATCACCGGGCTCAACGAGAAGCTGGAACCCAGCCTCAGCGTGGCTGACAACGACGTGAACGACATGAACGGCACCAAGAAGTTCATGTACAACTCCTGCAATGTGACGAGCGCGATGGCGGCGCTCGGCAGCCTGCGTGTGTTCCAGAACTCCTGGTCCAACAGCTTCCCGACCTACTGAACAACAGCCGTCAAGGCTTTGATGGGGAGGGGCGGGGGTCTATCGTTCATCGAACGAAGACCCCTGCCTTTTTCCGCACCCGTCGTCATGACCGATACCCTCCAGGCGCGCCTCGCCGAAGCGCTCGCCCCGATCGCCAATCCGCGCACCGGCGCGTCGATCTACCAGACCCAGCAGGTCCGTGACATCGCCGCCTCGCGCGACGGCAAAGTGCGCGTCACGCTGCTGCTCGGCGCGCAGGACGACCCCACGCTTGCGCGCCAGGTGCGCCAGGCGATCGAGAAGGTGGAAGGGGTCACCGATGTGCGCGTGGACGTGAAGGACGCCGCTGAGCCCTCTGCGCAGGTCGCCGCCGCGGCCACTGGCGCGCCGCGCCGCGCCCTGCCGACCATGGAAGCGCCTGCCGCACCGCGCGCGACGCCGGCAGCGCCCACGCCGGTGACCTATCCCAAGCTCGGCCGCATCATCGCCGTGTCGTCGGGCAAGGGCGGCGTCGGCAAGTCCACCGTTGCCACGAACATGGCCATCGCGCTCGCGAAGGCCGGCTACTCCGTGGGACTCATGGACGCCGACATCTACGGCCCGAACATCCCGCGCATGATGGGCGTGGATGAAGCGCCGCCGGTGAAGGACGACAAGATCCAGCCGCTCACTGCACATGGAGTGAAGCTCATCTCGCTCGGCTTCCTCATCGAGCGCGACCAGCCGGCCATCTGGCGCGGGCCGATCGTGATGAAGATCATCACGCAGTTCCTGCGCGACGTGGACTGGGGCCAGCTCGACTTCCTGCTCGTGGACATGCCGCCGGGCACCGGCGACGCCCAGCTCTCGCTCGTGCAGGCGACGAACATCGCCGGCGCCGTGATCGTGACGACGCCGCAGGAAGTCTCGGTGGGCGACGCGCTGCGCGGCGCCAAGATGTTCGAGCGCGTCGGCGTGCCGATCGTCGGCATCGTCGAGAACATGAGCTACTTCGAATCGCCCGAGACCGGCAAGCCACTGGCGATCTTCGGAACCGGCGGCGGACGTCGCCTCGCCGATGAACTCAAGGTGCCGCTCCTCGGCGAGATCCCGCTATACCCGCCCGTGCTCGAGGGTGCCGATCGTGGCATGCCGATCGTGGTCTCCGACCCCGAGAGCTCCGCCGCGCGCAAGCTGAGCGAGGTCGCGCTGTCCGTCGCACGCCTCATGGGGGTCGCGACGCCCGCCTGATATTGAACTCATTGCGCTGCCGTTGCAGCGCGATGATCACCTGGGCGTGGCGCCCGGACGAGCGGGAATCGGACGACGAGCTGCTGCGATACCGGCCACCGGTGTCGGCGTCGCCCATCCCTCCACAGGCGGTTGTGGCTTCTTGCTGTCCTTGGGACGTGCGCTCCCGGCGCGAGACATGAGCGTCGCACCGAGGCCGGCCGTCGCCGCCACCCAGGTGACGCCGATCGCGACGACGCGCGCGATGAGCGCCGCAGATACGGTCGACTGCAATGCGCTCGCGATGACCCATGGCGCCATCAGCAGCAACACGCCGACCACGAGCGCACGCACCGCCTCCTTGCGCGAACCGGAGTAGTCGCTGCTGCGGAGCATGCGGAGAAGCGCGCGGCCAGTGATGAGCGCCAGTGCGAGCCAGCCGAGCATGACGAATCCCGCCAGCGCGATGGGCGCCGCGACGAGCAGGAAGGGGATCAGCAGCAGTCCGACGATGGTCACGGCGAGCGCGACGACCGCGAGCAGCAGCAGCGGCAGGAAGCCCAGCTGTCCCATGACACCGACGAAGAATGCGCGCCCGAAGTCCTGTTCGAGTGCGCGTACGGTTGCTGCGATGTTGCTCGAGGCAAGGGTGAGCACGAGCAGGCCGACGATGAGCAGCATGCCGGTCCATCCGGCGCTGAGCCTCAGCGCGCGCGCCGTGGTCATGGGCGGCGCCTCCTGCGCGGCTGCAGCGGCTGCAGCGGCTGCGGCGGCCGCCGGCCATGCCTGCATCGCACCGCGCACCTTGCCACCGTCGACGATCACGCGGCCATGATAGGCACCGGCCCCGCCGAGGACTTCGGCACCCTTATGGATGGTCACGTCGCCCCAAAGGGCATAGACGCCGCCCGAGACGAAGCCATGGACATCCACGTTCCCGCCGATGGTCACCACGGGCCCCTGCACCGTATCGCCGGCCGCGACGACTGTGCCGCCGGTGGTGAAGTCGCCACGGAGGCGGATGCCGTCTTCGGTCAACGAGAACGCACGGAGGGCTTCCTGCACGCTGTCCGCGGGAATGGCGGCGCTGCCGACCTGAGCCGTCACGGCGGCTGGTGTCGCCGCCATCACGAGGAGGGCAGCGAGGGCGACGAATCTGCGTCGCATGGGCCTAGCTCCGGTTCGAGCGGGCGGTTGCGGCGAGTCGGCGGAACCCGGCCACCGCGACGGTGACCGAGGCGGCGAGGAGCGCGGTGCCGATGGCGACGACTGGAAGCCCACCCTGCGCGATGGCAGCACTCGCTCCGGAGCCGAGGGCTCCGGCGGCAAGCTCACTCGCACCGACGACGATGGAATCCCGGCCGCGATCGAGCATCAGGTTGAACACCCAGGAAGCGAGGTCGGCGCGGAAACCGAGCCAGACGGCGCTGCCCGAGACGGCGACGGCGGCGACGCCCGCACCCGCACCGGCGAGCACTCGCAGCGGTGTGGAGGAGGGCACCAGGCGCTTGGCCGACTCCGTGAGTGCGACGTGCCACGGCTCGATGACCTGCACCTGGCGCATGACGCTGTCGGCGAACTGCAGGCGCGGCATGTGGTGAGGGAGCGAATCGATCAGCTCGGTGACTGCGCGCAACTCATCCACGCGTGCGCTGCACTCGGCGCATTCGGTGAGGTGATCGCGCAGCGGGGCCATGCCGAAGCCGACGTCTCCGTCGACCAGCAGATCTATCTCGTTGGGAAGCAGGTGTCGGTGATCCATTGGTTCTCCTGGGGAGCTTTACGGCGGGGGCCCGAGGTTGGTTTCAGGGTGGTGCTGAACGGGTGTTCCGGAGGGCGGAGGGCGGGGGATCCTGCCCCTTTCTCGGTCATTCCCTCAGGTGCTCCAGCGCCTCGCGGAGCTGGTGCCTCGCCCGGTGGATGTAGGTCTTGACGGTGCCGAGTGGGAGGTCGAGGGTCGCGGCGATCTCCTCGTAGGAGCGCCCCTCGACGTGGCGGAGCATGATGCAATTGCGGTATTCGGGGCGGAGCTTGCCGATGGCCTGCTCGATCGTGGAGCCGAGTTCCTTGGCGGCGAGTTCGTCAAGGGCATTCTCGCTACTGTCCGCGATGTCGAACCGTGTGGCCTCGACCTCGGATGCACTCATGGCGTGCGGCGAGCCGTCCAGCGAGATGGTGTCGAGCTGCCGCTTCCGCAGGTGATCGATCGCGACGTTGTTCGCGATCTTGAACAGCCAGCTCGAGAACTTGAACTCGGGCCGGTACTTGTCGAGGTGGTTCAGGACCTTGATGAAGGCATCCTGCGCGAGGTCCTCGGCGGCGGTGCTGTCGCGCACCATCCGGTATATGAGCGAGAACACCGGACGCTCATAGCGCCGGATCAGCTCACGGAAAGCCGGCTCGCGCCCTTTCTGGGCGAGCACGACGACATCTGCGTCCGGGAGATTCGAAAGATCGAGAGAAGGCGCCATTCAGTGTGGGGTAACTTGCCCGGACTGCACACGCTGGGCAACTTTCCGGACTATGTCGTCTGCGTTCGACACCGAGACCCGCGAGGCTGAAGCGGCCGCCGAAGGGTCTCTTTCTTCTGCGGCCACCAAGCGCACGTATGTGCGCCGGATGTTCTCCGAGATCGCGCCGCGGTATGACCTGCTGAACCGCCTGCTCTCGCTGGGCATCGATCGCCGGTGGCGCTCGGTCGCACTCAAGCGGCTCGGATGGCTGTCGCAGCCCGCCGGCACGTACCTCGACCTCTGCGCCGGGACGCTCGACGTGGGTGCCGAGCTCAGCCGGCTGAAGGGATTCTCTGGGAAGGTCCTCGCCGCCGATTTCGCGGAACCGATGCTGCGCGCGGGCGTGGGCAAGGCGCCGCGCGACGTGCTCGCGCCGGTGGTCGCGGATGCGCTCGCCTTGCCGGTGCGCGACGAGGCGTTCGATGGTGCCATCGTCGCGTTCGGCATCCGGAACGTGGCGAACCTCGATGAGGGACTGCGCGAGGTGCGCCGCACGCTCAAGCCGGGCGCGCGGTTCGTCATCCTCGAGTTCTCGACGCCGCGATTCCTGCTGATGCGCGCGGGCTACCTCTTCTACTTCCATCGCATCCTGCCGTTGATCGGCCGCGTGATCAGCGGCCATCGCACGGCGTACACATACCTGCCGCGTTCCGTGGCGACCTTCCCGGAGACCGGCGCACTGGCAGAGGCGATGACCCGCGCCGGCTACCGCGACGTCCGCTGGGAGACGCTGAGTTTCGGGATCGCGGCGCTCCACGTGGGGACCAAGTGACGCTGGACACACTGCAGGAATTCATCGCGGCGATCGGGAAGATGGGCGAGCTGCGCCGCATCAGCGAGCCGGTGAAGGTGCATCTCGAGATGTGCGAGATCGCGGACCGCGTGATGAAGCTGCCCGGCGGCGGACCTGCGCTGCTCTTCGAGAAGCCGGTGCTGCGCGACGGATCGATCTCCGCGTATCCGGTCGCGATCAATCTCTTCGGCTCGATGACGCGCATGGCGATGTCGCTCGGCGTGGAGCAGCTCGACGAACATGGCGACCGCATCACGAAGCTCATGGACATGAAGGTGCCCGAGGGTCTCATGGGCAAGTTGCAGCTGCTGCCGCGTCTGATGGAGGTGGCGAAGTTCCCGCCGCGCATGGCGTCGGGCACGCCGGCATGCCAGGAGATCGTGTGGCAGGGTGATGACATCGATCTCGACAGGATCCCGGTGCTCACCACCTGGCCGGAGGACGGCGGACCGTTCATCACGATGACGGCGGTGGTGTCGAAGGATCCCGTGCGCGGCATCCGCAACGTCGGCATGTACCGTGTGCAGCAGCTGGGAAAGCGTCACGTGGCGATGCACTGGCAGCGCCACAAGACGGGCGCCGCGCACTTCACCGAGATGGCGGCGCGCGGCGAGAGGATGCCGGTGTGCATCGTCGTAGGTGCGGACCCTGCGTCCATGTACGCGGCGAGCGCGCCGCTGCCTCCGAACATCGACGAGTTCATCTTCGCCGGCTTCCTGCGCAAGTCGCCCGTGAAGCTCACGAAGGCCATGACCTGCGACCTCGAAGTGCCGGCCGATGCGGAGATGGTGATCGAGGGATACATCGACCCAGCCGAGGAGCTGGTGGTCGAAGGCCCGTTCGGTGACCACACGGGGTACTACTCCGAGGCGGACAGGTACCCGCGCGTGCACGTGACCGCAGTGACGATGCGCAAGCACGCGGTGTACTGCGCGACGATCGTCGGGCGTCCGCCGATGGAGGATTTCTACCTCGGTCATGCGACGGAGCGGATCTTCCTGCCGCTGCTCAAGCTGACGACGCCGGAGATCGTGGACTACCACATGCCGGCCGAGGGTGGGTTCCACAACCTCGTGTTCGTGTCGATCAAGAAGACGTATCCGGGGCAGGCGTACAAGGTGATGAACGCGCTCTGGGGTGCGGGGCTCATGTCGCTCGCCAAGGTGCTGGTGGTGGTGGACGACTGGGTGAACGTGCGCAACGTGCAGGAGGCGTGGTGGGTGGCGCTCAACAACATCGACCCGGAGCGCGACGTGCGCTTCACGATGGGTCCGATGGATGTGCTCGACCACTCGAGCCGCGCGTTCACGTATGGGTCGAAGATGGGACTCGACGCGACGAAGAAGATGCCCGAGGAGGGGTTCACGCGTGACTGGCCCAAGGTGATCGAGATGGATGACGCGACCAGGGCGACGGTCGACGCGATGTGGCCGCGGCTCGGCCTGCCATGAGCGAAGGCCAGACCTTCGCGGGCGGGTCGGCGCTCTCGCGCTGGATGAGCTTCGTGAAGCTTCCCCACACCGTGTTCGCGCTGCCGTTCGCGCTCGTGGGCGTGACGCTTGCGACGCGCGTCGCGCCGGTGACGCTCTCGATGCTCGGCTGGGTGGTGCTTGCCTTCACCAGCGCGCGCTGGGTGGCGATGGCGGTGAACCGCATCGTGGACCGAGAGTTCGACGCGAAGAATCCGCGCACGGCGGCTCGCGAGATCCCGCGCGGCGCGATCGGCGTGCGGGAGGCATGGGTGACGGTGGTGATCGCTGCCGGCCTTTTTCTCTGGGCATCGGCGCAGCTGAATCCGCTGTGCGCGATGCTCGCGCCCTTCGCCCTCGCGTGGGTCTGCTGCTACTCCTTCACCAAGCGTTTCACGCGCTATGCGCATCTGGTGCTCGGCTTCGGCCTCGCGATCGCCCCGGTGGGTGGCTACCTCGCGGTGACCGGTGCCTGGAGCGATCCGTGGTGGCTCCTGGCTGCACTCACCGTCGCGGTCATGACATGGTCCAGCGGTTTCGACATTCTCTATGCGCTGCAGGACATCGACTTCGACCGGTCTCAGGGGCTGCATTCGATCCCGGCGGCACTCGGCGTGGAGCGCGCGCTCGTGGTCGCGCGCGCGCTGCACGTCGTGACGGTTGCCGCGCTCTCGGTCACGGTGCACACGGCGGGTGGCGGGCTGCTCGCGTGGGTCGGCGTCGCGGTCGCGGCGATGATCCTCGCGTACGAGCACTCGCTCGTGAAGTCGGACGACCTCTCGCGGCTCGACGCTGCGTTCTTCACCATGAACGGGATCATCTCGATGACCTTCCTCGCGTTCGTCGCTGCCGACCGCTGGCTGGTCATCTGATGACGCGCCTGCCCGAGGCGGGAGCGAGAGCGCCGATCGTGATGGCCGTGACCGGTGCGTCGGGTGCGCCGTATGCGATCCGCCTGCTCGAGCAGCTGCTGCTCGCCGAGCGCCGCGTGTCGCTGATCGTGAGCTCGCACGGGTTCCGGCTGCTCGCGACGGAGAGCGAAGTGAGCGACCTCGATGGACTCCGTGCCGCAGTGGGCGCGGCGCGGTTCGACGCGCAGGTGACCGTGTACGATGATGCCGACCGGGGGGCGGCACCGGCGTCGGGTTCGTCGATCGTGGGCGGCATGGTGATCTGCCCCTGCTCGATGGGAACGGTCGCGAGCATCGCCGCAGGGACCTCCCGCTCGCTGGTGGAGCGCGCTGCGGACGTGGCGCTCAAGGAACGGCGCACGCTGCTGCTCGTGACGCGCGAGACGCCGCTCTCGCTCATCCACATCGAGAACATGCGCACGCTCACACTCGCGGGCGCGGTGCTGATGCCCGCATCACCGGGCTTCTACCACCGGCCCACCACCGTGGGCGAGATGGTGGACTTCATCGTGGCGCGCGCTCTCGATCACCTTGGCGTCGCGAACGCACTCGCTCCGCGCTGGGGAGAGCCGCCGTCGGAGCAGCCGCGCTGATGACCGGGGACGTGCTTCGCATCGGGCTGATCTCGGACACGCACGGGATGCTGCGCGCGGATGTGCATCGCGCGCTGGCTGGCGTCTCGCTGATCCTGCATGCGGGCGATGTGTGCGGCGAGGAGATCCTCGACGAGCTCGAGGTCATCGCGCCGGTGAAGGCGGTGTGGGGCAACTGCGATGAGCCGTCCAAGCAGCGACTCACGGAGCGGATCGACATCGAGCTCGGTGGAGTGCGGATCCATGTGAGTCATGGCAGCGAGCTTGGCCGGCCTGGCGCGGCAAAGGTGGCTGCGGCGTATGACGCCGATGTCTGCGTGTATGGGCACACGCATCGCCAGCGGGTGGAGCGGGTGGATGGGCGACTGATCGTGAATCCCGGCGCTGCGGGGCCGCGCCGGTTCGACCTGCTGCCATCGGTCGCGATACTCACGATCCGTGATGGTGTTGCGGAAGCGGAACTCGTTCCGCTCGCGGAGTAACGCGGCCGCCTACGAGGCCTTGGGCTTCACGCTCGCTTCGACCGCGGCAATGAAATCATCGAGTGTCACGGGCTTCGCCAAGAAAGCCCCGGCGCCCATCGCCATCACCTCTGTCCTCGTCGCGTCGTCCGTCGCCGCGCTGACGACGAGCACGGGAATCTGCGTCGTCTTCGAAGAGCGCTTGAGTTTCTCGAGAGTCACCTGGCCCGTGCCTGCAGGCATGCTCAGGTCGAGAACGATCAGGTCGGGAATCGGAGCCCGCATCGCCGCCATGAGCGCAGATGCTCCGTCAAAGCACGGGATGCCCGCGTGCCCCGCACTGCGGAGCCATGCGCAGAACAGCTGGGACATCTCCCGGTCATCTTCGGCGACGAGTACACGCATGGGTCAGTTATCGGCTTGGCACGGGACGGACATCAGGATCGCGATGATCCATACGGTATGCTGGATGCTAGCCCGGCGCGAGCGCTCTCGCCGCTACGGCGCCGTAATCCTTCGTGCGCTTGAGCTCTTTCGGGAACTTACGGAACCATGCGGCAACGAGCAACACCTCGTCCACCTCGTGGCCGGGCACGGTCGTCGGCACGCGCTCGAGCGGTGCCAGGATGTCTGCCACTTGTGCGTCGAGAGCGCGTCGTTCGGCAGTGGTGCGGGGGGCCGGGAACTCACCGCGGACACGGCCTCTGCGCACGACATACGTGCGATCGTCGCCCTTGACCCCTGGCAGCGTATAGACGAACGAGAGTGATTCGAGCGCGAAGCGGAGGCGTGAGAACTGCTCGCGCAGCGACTCGAGGCGCAGGATCTTGTCGCGCACGATTGCCGCGCGCTCGAAGTCGAGCGCTTCGCTCGACGCTTCCATCTGTGCGCGGAGCGGCGCGAGCGGCGCGTCGTGCGCTCCCTCGAGGAATTCCTTTGCGGCGCGGAAGCTCGCCATGTAGTCGTCCTCACGCACCGCCGCCACGCAGGGACCGAGACACTTCCCGATCTCATACCGGATGCAGCCCGGCGTGCGCGTCGGCCGTAGGAGCTGGTCGGGCTGGTCAGGCTGGTCGGCGAAGAAGATCGGCTGGTCGAGTCGGCAGTCGCGCAGGCCGAGCACATCGTTGAGCTCGCGGAGCGCCTCATCGAGCTGCAGGGCGCCGCGGAAGGGGCCGTAGTAGGTGCCGGTCTCGTCGGTGCCCGCGCCGCGCACCACGTGAAAGCGCGGGGCGGGCCCGCGCGAGACGCGCACGAATGCATGGTAGCGTGCGTCGCGCTTCATCTGGACGTTGTAACGCGGCCGGAGCTGCTTGATGAGTCGCAGCTCCCGCAGCAGCGCCGCGAACTCGCTCGGCAGCGGTTCCCACTCCAGCGTCGCCGCTTCGCGCAGGATGCGCGCGCCCTTATCCACGGGGAACTTCGCGCGGAAGTAGCTGAGCAGCCGCGTGCGCAGGGCCTTGGCCTTGCCGACGTAGATTACCTCGCCGTCGGCGGACGTCATGCGGTAGACGCCAGGTTCGTCGCGACAGAGATCCCTCACCTGCGCGAGCATGGTGTCGATGCGCATCTCGACGTCCTTCGGCGCCTGCACCGGCTTGCGTCGCCT
>JANOTV010000086.1:0-1765 GCA_031416495.1 Gemmatimonadota bacterium | reverse complement strand
GTCCGGCCGGCTCCGTCGCCGGTCGTTGTCTGGTGGCTCGGGACCGATTCAGGACAACAGGGCACGTCGAATAGCCCCGACCCGTGAGGCGGGGCGTGCGGCGCGGTGATCAGGGAACGTCGTGGGCCGCGGCGGGGGCGGTGGGTCGTCGCCTCGCCCTCGGTTTCGGCGCACCCGAGGTAACGGCGCCGGACACGGACCGCTGGCCGTCGTACCGCAGTTTCAGAAATCGCCGGCCCGTGGTCCACGTGCCGGAGATCGGGTCAGGCGTCACGTGACATAATTCGTTTTCCCGAACGCACGACGCCGAAGACGAAGAGCGCGAGAATCGGGTGGCGGAGCCACTCGAACAGAAACAAGTTGCGGCCCAACCACCAGAGCCCGCCGATCGCGGCACCGGCGACGATCGTCCACAGCATCCAGTCCAACCGTCGGCTCGGCACGCGCATCACGGTCTGTAGTGCAAGGAGCAACGTGATCAGCGCGATCAGCGCCGTCGCTGTGTAGTCGCGCGCGCCGCGCGCGAAGTACAGCCGTTCGACATTGTCGCCTCGAACGCGCCAGATGGCGACGCCGCTTCCGCCGGCGGTGTGATCCAGCACGAACACACTCCCGTCGGGTGCGATCGTCACGCCCCAAGGGTTGCTGAGCCTCAGGCCCGCGATTGCGGGCGGGGTCGCCTCTGAGCCGTCGCGCATCAGCCGCACAACGCGGAGCGCCATGTAGTCAGCGACATAGATCCCGCCAACGGAGTCCACCGCGACGCCGGCGCCATTCTCGAGCGGGGTGCTGCGCACTCCTATGCGCGTGGCGCTGTCCCCCACGACGCGCCAGACTCGGTTCGCGTCGGTGAGATACAACGCGCCGTCTGCGCCGAAGGTCATGGAGCTGAAGTGCAGTTCGCCGAAGCGGGCATTCGTGGCAATCGGCGTCACGACTCCTGTGGGAGAGATGCGCACGATGGCGCGCCCGTTCGGCGCGGCCAGCGCGTACACGTTGCCGACGGAGTCCATCGTCCACGGGTCACCCCAACTGCCGACGTTCACGGGCGACGGCGCAGGGATGCGATTCGTGTTGAAGTGTTCGGTCAGCTTGCCGTCCGGGCTCACGCGCCAGACGCGACCGTCGAAATCGGACGCGAAATACAGCGTGCCGTCACGGCCGAGGAACAGGTGGTGCGGCAGACGAACGATGTCGTCCTCAACGAACTTGATGACCTTGCCGTCCGGACTCCGCCGGTAGACGACGAACTCACCGGCCCGCACGAAGTACACGTTGCCGGCGCGATCCACCACGATGCCCGAGCCCGGGTGCGCACCAGCGTCCATGGGCAAGACGACCGCCACGCAAAGAAGCGTAACCATGAACGACAGCCTCACGGACATGACGGAGTTGGGATGGGATAGGAATTTCGATCGGACTCACGAACGTACGGCGCGAGGCTTAACGGCGCTACACGACGCTGCGGGGCATCGGGGCGGGGTTGCCCGCCATCTGCCCTGCTCGCGGCGGGTCCGGCCGACTCCGGTCGGCTCCGTCGCCGGTCGTTGTCTGGTGGCTCGGGACCGATTCAGGACAACAGGCACGCCGAATAGCCCCGACCCGTGAGGCGGGGCGTGCGGGGCGGTGATCAGGGAACGTCGTGGGCCGTGGCGGGGGCGGTGGGTCATCGCCTCGCCCTCGGTTTCGACAGCACCCGGGTCGATGGTGGGCTCCGCGCGCCGGGCCGATCCTGGGCGGCGGCGCGGGTGCGGAGGTGCGTCAG
>JANOTV010000085.1:0-7634 GCA_031416495.1 Gemmatimonadota bacterium | reverse complement strand
GCAGTCACATGATGCCGTGCAGAACGCAGAAGGGCCGGCAGTACCAATAAGGAGAGCAGTGAATGGTCTGGATCTGGGTGGGTTTCATCGCCTGCGTGCTACTGATGCTGGCGCTGGACCTGGGGGTTTTCCATCGGAAGGCCCATGTGGTTTCGGTGAAAGAGGCCCTCACCTGGTCCGCCGTCTGGGCCACGCTGGGGCTGACCTTCTCCGTGTTCGTGTACTTCGGGTACGAGCACCACTGGCTGGGCCTGGGTAGCGCGATTGATCCTGTCGACGGGGTGATCAACAACGGCACGACGGCGATGGTCAAGTACCTGACGGGGTACGTCGTTGAGAAGTCGCTGAGCGTTGACAACATCTTCGTGATCGCGATGATCTTCGGCTTCTTCGCGGTTCCGCCGATCTACCAGCATCGAGTGCTGTTCTGGGGCATCATCGGTGCCCTGGTGATGCGCGGGGCGATGATCGCGCTGGGTGCCGCACTGATCGCCGATTACCACTGGATCCTCTACCTCTTCGGTGTCTTCCTGATCCTCACGGGGATCAAGATGCTGGTCTTGAAGACGGATCACACGGACCCCAACCAGAACATCATCGTACGGCTCACCCGGCGCTTCTTTCCGATCACCTCGCGGTTCCACGGACAGCACTTCGTCGTTCGAGCTGGAGCGCCGGCCTCATACGAGAGCGAGTACCCCGGTACTGCCGCCCTTCCGGATGAGGCGGTGAACAGTGCCCGGCCCGGTCAGTGGATGCTCACCCCCTTGGCCCTGGCCCTGATTGTGGTCGAGGTTACGGACCTGATCTTTGCGGTGGACTCCATCCCGGCGATCTTCGCCATCACCGCCGATCCGTTTCTGGTATTCACGAGTAATGTTTTTGCGATCCTCGGCCTCCGGTCGCTCTACTTCGCGCTGGGAGGCATGCTCGACAAGTTCAAGTACCTCAAGGTGTCGCTCGCGTTGGTGTTGATGGTCGTTGGAGTGAAAATGCTGACAGCAAAGTGGCTCAAGGAGATGCTCGGCAGCAGCTTCAACTTCTACTTGCTCGGAGTAGTGCTCCTGATCCTGGCTGCCGGTGTCGCGGTGTCCTTGATTGCTGATCGTCGCGGTGAGAGAGACGCCTGACGAAGTCGCGCCACCCAGTTCCCCCGGTGTCAGGGTCGTTGTCGCATGGCCGGTGTGAATCCGGTGGAGTGATCAACGGTGGGGGGCGGCGACCCATCCGAACGCCAAACCGGCCCTGTTCCGAGAGGAACCGGGCCGGTTTGGATGCAGAGCGGGCGATGGGACTCGAACCCACGACGTCCAGCTTGGGAAGCTGGCATTCTACCAACTGAATTACGCCCGCGTGCCTTGAGTATACGAGAGAGCCTGACCCCGAGCAACCGCAGGCATTCTCGCCGCAGGCATTCTCGTTAACCTCCCACCTGTAGTCCTTCCACCTTCCTCCTGCGGTCAATGCCCCCCCCCGACGCCTGGCAGTCACTCGCCGTCTCCCCCGCAGACGTCGTTTCCCGCATCACAAACGGCATGTCCGTCTTCGTGCACGGTGCCGCCGCCACACCGCTCCCGCTGCTCGACGCGCTTACGACGCGCACGGATCTCGAGAACGTCACGCTCTACCATCTCCATCTCGAGGGCACTGCCCCCTGGACGGCGCCGGAGTTCGCGGGACGCATCCGCTCCGTCTCGCTCTTCAACGGCCCCTGCATGCGCGAGCCCGTCGCCGCCGGCCGCGCCGACTTCGTCCCCGTGTTCCTCTCCGACGTGCCCGCGCTCTTCACAAGCGGCCGCGTGAAGCTCGACGCAGCCCTCGTGCAGCTCTCGCCCCCTGATCGTCACGGCTTCTGCTCCCTCGGCACGTCCATCGACGCGGCGCGTGCCGCCGTCAATTGCGCGCCGCTCGTGCTCGCCGAGGTCAACGAGCAGATGCCCCGCACGCACGGCGACACACAGTGCCGCTCGGCACGCTCACGGCGTTCACGCGCACCGACCGTCCGCTCGTCGAGCACAAGTCGGCCGCCGAGACGCCGGAGATCGCGCGCATCGGCGAGCTCGTCGCGGGACTCATCGAGGATGGCTCAACGCTGCAGATGGGCATCGGCGCGATCCCCGACGCAGTCCTCGCACGACTGCACGGTCGTCATGACCTTGGTGTGCACACCGAGATGTTCTCCGACCGGCTCGTCGACCTTGTCGAGTCCGGCGCGATCACCAACCGGCTCAAGGTCGTCTCGCCCGGACTCATCCGCACGAGCTTCGTACTCGGCTCGCGCCGCGTGTTCGACTTCGTGCACGACAATCCCAAGGTCGAGTTCATCGGTTGCGATCGCACCAACGACACTGCGGCCATCTCACGCAACCCGCGCGTGGTCGCCATCAACAGCGCGCTGCAGGTCGACATCACGGGACAGGTCTGCGCCGACTCCATCGGCACGCGCATCTACTCGGGCATCGGCGGGCAGATGGACTTCATCCGCGGCGCCGCGCGTTCGGTGGGCGGCAAGCCGATCATCGCGCTGCCGTCGACGGCGAGCAGCGGCAAGCTCTCGCGCATCGTGCCGATCCTCTCGCCCGGCGCCGGCGTCGTGACCACGCGAGGGCACGTGCACTGGGTCGTGACCGAATATGGTGCAGTGAATCTGCATGGACGTTCGTTGCGTGAACGCGCCACCCTGCTCGCGGGCATCGCGCACCCGGATTTCCGCTCCGAAATCGAGCGCGACAGCCGGAATCCGCACTCGGTGTAAAGGTGGGAGGTGGAAGGCGGAAGGTGGAAGGTGGAAGGTCCTGCATCCCCAGTTCCCTCCCACCTTCCACCTCCCACCCGTTAACAGGCCCCTTGACAGCCCGCGCGAGAAGGTCTAGTGTATCAGCACACCAATACACCGGACCCGTCGTGTTCACTGACATCGATCCACGCAGTCCCACTCCGATTTACGCACAGATTGCCGACCGGGTACGGTTGGCGGTCGCGTCGGGCGAGCTGAGTGCCGGCGAGAGCCTGCCTTCCGTCCGCGTCCTCGCGAGCCGGCTGCGCGTGAATCCTGCCACCGTCGTGCAGGCCTACCGGGAGCTCGAGCGCGACCGGATGGTCGAGATGCGCCAGGGCACGGGCACTTTCGTCGCCGACGTCGGCCCCGAGACCAAGGGTCGCGAGCGTACCGCCGCCGCCAAACGGTTCGTCCGGCAGATGCTCACCGAGGCCTCGCGCCTTGGTCTCTCCCCCGCCGACCTGCGCGACGCGCTCGGCCGTGAATCCCTCTCCTCGGAGTCCCTGTGAGTGATGTGATCCGCATCCGCGACCTGACATGGCGCGCGGGACGGGAGTTCGCCATCCGCGATCTCTCGATGACGGTGCCGACCGGCGCGATCTATGGCTTCCTCGGACCCAACGGCTCCGGCAAGACGACGACCATCCGGCTCATGCTCGGGATGCTGCAGCCGAACGACGGCACGATCGAAGTGCTCGGGCACGCCGTGCCGAAGTTCGCGCACCGTGCGCTCGCGAAGATCGGCTACGTCCCCGAGCTGCTCCATCTGTACCAGGGCCTCACGGTGGATGAGTCGATCCGCTATCACCGCGCCTTCTATGGGGGATTCGACAACGCCGAAGCCGAGCGCCTGCGCCGTCGCTTCTCGCTGCGCGAGGATCAGCGCGTGGGCCGTCTCTCCAAGGGTGAGTCTGGCAAGCTCATGATGCTGCTCGCGCTCGCGCAGCGGCCCGAGCTGCTCGTGCTCGACGAGCCGACGGACGGACTCGATCCCGTGATCCGTCGCGAAGTCCTCTCGGCGCTCGTCGAATACGTCGAGTCGCGGCAGGCAACGGTGTTCATCTCGAGCCACCTCGTGCATGAACAGGAACGCATCTGCGACTGGGTCGGCGTGATGGACGGCGGACGGCTCGTCGCCGAGCTGCCGATGCAGGAGTTCAGGAGTGGCATCAAGCGTCTGCGCGTGAGCAATGCGCCGGGCACGATGGACGCCGCGCCCTTCGCGCTGCTCTCGCGCGAGGCGCTCAACCCGCAGCTCGATGAATGGGTCGTGCGCGGATGGCAGCCGGAGATGACGGAATGGTTCGGACGCTCGGGCGCGGAAGTGCGCGACGTGTACGACCTCGACCTCGAGGACAGCTTCGTCGAGCTGCTCCGCGGCGCGCGCGCCTTCACCACTTCTTCTGAGGCCAACTGATGTTCAAGCAGATCCTTTTGACCCAGTTCAAGTGGACGAGGACGACGCTCGCGATGATCACCGTGCTCGCGTTCATCGCTCCCGCCGTCGCATGGCGCCTCGGTGGCATGAGGCACGCGCCAGGCGCACGCGCCGTGATGGACGGCTTCGCGGTCGTCGGCCCGGCGGTGGCGTTGCTCGCGATCCTCGGGGCATTCATGCTCGTCGTGCAGCCCTGGACCATCGACAACTCGTCGAAGCACGTGTACGCGCTCTCGCTGCCGATCACCTGGAGCAAGTACGTGGGCATGCGCTTCGCGGCGGGCGGCCTCACGCTGCTCGTGCCGACGCTCGCGCTCTGGTTCGGCGCGCTGCTCGCGCTCTCATCGATCGACATGCCCTCGACGCTGCGGGCATATCCCGGCACCCTCGCACTGCGCTTCCTCATCGCGGCGCTCCTGGCGCACGCGGCAACGTTCGCGCTGCAGTATCTCGCGGGCAGGAAGGCGGGCGTCGTGATGCTCGTCCTGCTGATGACGGTGCTCCTCGGAGGCTTCGTACTGGAGAGCACCGGCAACAGCGCGCTCCTCAGTTCGATGGGGCGGTACCTGACCGACTGGCCCGGGCCGCTCGCGATCTTCGCGGCCGACTGGAAGCTCGTCGATGTCTGAGCGCCGCCTGATGATCCTGCGCGCGGCACTCGCGTGCGCCTGCGTTGCACCCATCGCCGCTTCGGCACAGCAAGCGGCAGACCTGCGCGAGCGCGTGAGCCGCATGGAGGAGGAGCGGGACACTGCGGAACGCACCTTCACCCGTCTTCGCGACGGGCCGGAGCGGTCCGACAGCAGTGTGCTGACGGCCGGGCCCATCAGTGTGCTCCATACGCAAAACCTCGTCTCCGAGACGCAGCTCGCGGCGCTGCGCGGCGGCATAGCGCGCGGCGTCGAGAGCCTGCGCGAACGATTCGGGGAGGACGGCGTCTCGCTGCTCGACAGCGGCGCGATCTGGACGCTCAGCTCGCATCCAGACCGGCGATGGTCCACGCTGAGCACTCACCTGCGCGGCACGCGCATCGCGGCTCAACTGCGCCATCCGTTCAACGAGGATCGCATCGCGCAGTTCCTGCTGCAGACGGCGGGCATCCACTTCACGAGCGAGATCCCGCTTGTCGCCGCGTACGCCGAGTCGCCGTCACCACTCAACTACGAACCGCAGCGATGGGAGTTCGCCGCGCTCGAACTCGCGCTGAGCCCCGCAGCCACCGCGCGCCGTTGTGCGACGGGCTCCATCGCCGCATGCCGTACGTCGCTCACCCGCGTGAGCGATGCGAAGGTGCTCGGTTTCCACTACGAACCCGGTGATCATCGCACGCTCGTGCTCACCGCGCCTGAGCAGACCACACCCATTGACTCCGCGTTCCAAGTGGAGCGGACACGCTGCGTGGACGGCGACGGTCTCGCCTGCACACGCATCGTCGGGCAGTTGCCGGTGCGCGAGCCGATCTCCGCGAGTCTCCGCTCGACCTTCCTGCTGCATGCGATGGAGCTCGGCGGCTCGGCGGCCATCGGTCGCCTGAGGGACGTGCGCCAGGATGAAGTGCCCGTCACGGCGCTCGCGCGGGTCGCGGGCGTGAGCGAGGACTCGCTCATCAGCAGCTGGCAGCGGCGCGTGTCGGCGACGCTCGATGACAGCCGACCGGCTGCGTGGCCGGTGTTCCTCTCGACCGCGCTCTGGTGCGGCGTGCTGCTCGTGGGCGCAGCCGGGAGAAAGCCATGAACCGCCAGCTCCGTGCCGTCGCACCCTGGCTTGCCGTCGCCGTCGGCGCCGTGATGCTCCACCAGTTCCTGATTCCGAGCGAGCCCGAACAGCGGCGAAACGACTGGCGCCGCGAAGCGTACGTCTACCGGCCAGAGGTGTATCAGGCCGCGAACGCATTCCTCGACCTGCGCGATTCGGTGATGTCGCTGCAGCGCCAGCTGATGATCGCCGAGAGCCGCGAGCGAGCGCATGCCTATGCGGCGCGCCCGATGACCGGCCTCAACGTGACGATCGATCCCGGTGTGAGCCCGCTCGTCGCTGAGCACTTCCGCGCGGCGGCGTATGCGGAACTCGACTCGGTGGCCAACGGCACGAGCGTCCATCCGGTGCATCTGATCGTCGCCACCGACAGCACCTTCAAGACCAACCGCCTTCGCCGCGCGGTGGTGTTGCCAGCGGAGGCCGGCGCGCCATGCACCGTAGTCATCCGCGTGGCCGGCCAGTGGCAGCCGCGCGTGCGCGGCGGCATCACCAGGCAGGTGCTCGGCACCTGCGGCTTCTGGGCGCGCTACGGCCCCGCGGGCGATGGGATGTCCGCGTGGCTGCGCGAATCCGGCATGCGCACGGCAACGGATCCTCCGCATGGGCAGAAGTCAGAGCGGTGGAATCGCACACGCATAAGCGCGCGCGAGGCGCGGGACTATCCGGTGGTCTCGGCGTGCCGTGTGAGTGCTACCAGATGCATGGATCTCTTCAACGGAGAGGCCGCGTACGCCGGTTACCCGCTCGTCGCCGCCGGTCCGAGCGACGTCGCGGTCCTGTACCAGATGAGCTCCAGCTCCGATCTCGACACACGGCTGCTGGCCGCGATGGCCGAGTCGATGGGTGATGCACGCTTCGGCGCGATCTGGCGGAGTTCGCTGCCGCCCACGGTGGCCTTCGAGGAGCAGATGGGTCGTCCGCTCACGGAGTGGGTGCACGAGCGGGTCGCCGACGAAGTGGAGCCGTACCGAGAGGGCCCGGGCATCCCGCCGGTCGCGCTGGCGATGACACTGATGATCGCGACGGGCGCGGGTTTGTACGGAGTGTTCGGTACGAAGCGTTCGATGAGCTGACGCGGCACTCGATGAGCTGAGACGGCAGAGCGAAGGCGACGATGCACGAAGCCCCGCGCAGACGATGTCTGCGCGGGGCTTCGTTGCTGCATTGACGCACTTGCCAAGAGCCACAGGTGGGAATTGAACCCACGACCGCTCGATTACGAATCGAGTGCTCTACCGCTGAGCTACTGTGGCGGGATACGACGTGAGTGCACGGGATCCCGCACACAACTCCCTGCTCCGAAAGCCCAACGAGTGCCCTGGCGCGGACTCGAACCGCGACGCCTTGCGGCACCGCCCCCTCAAGACGGCGTGTCTACCAATTTCACCACCAGGGCAAACACTGCGAATGCGAGATGGGAACGCGCGGTGAGGAACCCCACGTAGCCCTGCTGACCCTCACATCTGCAGCACAACTCACGAACAACGGGAGCGACGGGGCTCGAACCCGCGACCTCTCGAGTGACAGTCGAGTGCTCTAACCAAACTGAGCTACGCCCCCAAACCCTTAGACCGTGCAACAGGCTGGTGACGGAAACCCGTACTCGCCCTGTGTCGTGTCTCTTTCCAACCGCATCCTGCATCACCCCCGCATCCCGCA
>JANOTV010000084.1:0-2791 GCA_031416495.1 Gemmatimonadota bacterium | reverse complement strand
CGGGCCTCTCGAAGATATCGGTGCAGTCGGGCACGTCGCATGGCGGCGTGGTGCTCGCCGACGGATCGATCGCGGAGGTGGCGCTCGACTTCAAGACGCTCGAGGATCTCTCCCGCGTCGCGCGCGAGGAATATGGACTCTCGGGCGCGGTGCAGCACGGCGCCTCGACGCTGCCCGACGAGGCGTTCTTCAACTTCCCGCGCACGGAGACCGCCGAGATCCACCTCGCCACGGGCTTCCAGAACATGCTCTATGATCACTTGCCGTCGAGCCTGCGCCACGAGATCTACGAATGGCTCCGGGTGAATGCCGCCGAAGAGCGGAAGTCCGGTGACTCGGACGAGCAGTTCTTCTACAAGACGCGCAAGAAGGCGATCGGACCGTTCAAGCGGCAGATGTGGGACCTGCCGGAGGAGGTGCAGGCCAAGCTTGCATCAGCGTATGACACTAAGTTCTCCTTTCTCTTCGAAAACCTTGGCGTCGGCGGAACAGCTGAGGCAGTTGCGCGGTATTCCAGTGGGCCTGCCATTCCGCGATCGGCGCCCGGAACCGGTGGACCGGCAATCGAAGCTGCACCCGATGATCCTGATGCGGGCGAGTGAGCTGCGCTGTGAGCTGACCTTACTGGCTTTCGGTGAATACATCACGAATATTTGCGCCTCGACCCCGGAGATCCCCCCCCAATGCGTAAGATCCTGCTGATCGGCTCACTGACGTTGTTCGCCACTGCATGTGTGTCAAAGTCCGAGTACGACCGCCAGATGCAGAATGCGGCTGCCCTCTCGGCCGAGAAGGATTCCCTGTTGAACGAAGTCGTCGCCACCTCGCAGTTCATCGCCGAAGTGAATTCGGAGATCGACCAGGTGCGCGACGCCAAGCCGGTGGCCGCGGCGAACGGCGAGATGGAGAACCTCTCGCCGGTCGAAGCGCGCCGACGCCTCGGCGAGCGTGTGAACCAGCTCACCGAGCGGGTGCGCGAGTCCGAGGAGCGCCTGGCGCAGAGCCGCCGTCGCGTGTCGCAGTTGAACTCGAGCAGCGCGACGCAGAGCGCGCAGATGGCCGCCTTCGACACGACGTTCAAGCAGTTCCAGGTGATCATGGACAACCAGAAGGGCGAGATCGTCGCACTGATGGAGCAGGTGAACATCCTGTTGTCCGAGAACGCGGCGTTGCGCGAGACCAACACCCGCCTCGCGAGCGACCTCGACACGCAGAGCGCCGCGCGTACCGCCCTCACCGTCGAGCAGAACACCGTGTACTGGGTCGCCGGTAAGAAGGACGACCTGATCCGTCGTGGCATCGTAGTGCAGCGCGGCGGCATGCTGGGCATCGGCAGGACGCAGGTGCTGGCGCGCACGCTCGATGCGTCGGATTTCACGGCTATCGACCGCTCGCAGAAGACGGAGCTCGAGTTGCCGAACCCGTCGAAGACGTACCGCATGATCTCCGCGAACGACGTGGCCGGCCTGGATTCCACCCAGCGGAGCGGCCGGTTCAAGGGCAGCGTGAAGATCCAGGCGCCGGCAGTGTTCTGGCGTCCTTCGAAGTTCCTCGTTCTCATCGAGCAGTAGGAGGTAGTGGTGGCTCAAGGCAATGACGATTCTGTGGTGATCGAACGCGGGTCGGGTGGTGGCGTCGGGCTGTTCGTGCTCGGTGTCGCCATCGGCGCGGGACTGGCGTTGCTCTTTGCGCCCCAGCCGGGCGAGGACACGCGAGCCGCCCTTGCGCGCGGGAGCCGCAAGGCGCGCCGCCGCGCCCGGGAACTCATGGAGTCTGCGCGCGAGACCGCCGCGGATACGCGTGAGGCGCTCGAGGAGCGCCTCGCGCGTCATCACTCGGCACGCTCGGCGCATGACGACGGAGCGGATGACGGGGCCTGATTTCCGTGAGCGTGTTCCTCAAGGAGCTTTTCAAGAAAATCCAGGAAGACGATGTGTTCTTTCTCGCCGGCGGGCTCGCCTTCAACATCGTGCTCGCCGGCGTTCCGTTCTTCCTGCTGCTCGCCGCCGGCCTCGGTTATCTCCTGGGCCAGTCCGTGGAGGCGGCCTCCGAGACGGTGGCATCGGTCGTGTCGATGCTGCTGCCGGCCGGCGTCGCCGCATCGGGCGCATCGATGCTCGACCCGATCCTCGCTGATGTCGTCCGCACGCGCGCCGCGGTGGGCATCGGCGGCGCGCTGGGCTTTGCGTGGTTCAGCACGCGGCTCTTCGGCTCGTTGCGCACGGTGATGGCGATGATCTTCGAGCGCCGGGGCGACCGGAGTTTCTTCCGCGGCAAGCTCTGGGACATGTACCTCGCGCTCTCGGCTGCCGTGCTCGTCACCATCTGGGTGACGGTGAACACCTATATCGTCGTCGGCACCGGACGGCTCGGCAATGTGCTCACGCAGTTGGGCATCCTCGGCAGCGTCGTGAGCGGCGTCGAGTACACGATCGCGCGCATCATCTCCATCGCGCTCATCGGGCTCATCTTCTTCTCGCTGTACCGATGGCTGCCGATGCGACGCACACCATGGAAGATCGCGCTGATCGGCGGCGGGGTGGCGGCGGCGCTCTTCGAGCTGGCGCGCTGGGTGTTCGCGATGGTCACCGAGCGCGTGGACACGACGTCGCTCTACACCGGCTCGCTCGCGGCGCTCGTCATCGTCGTGTTCTGGGTTTACTATGGGGCGGTGATCTTCCTCATCGGTGCGGAAGTCGCGCATGCCGCTGAGAAGGCCCTCGCTCCCATCGAAGCCCCATGACAATCCAGACTCCCGATACGCGCCCTACGATCGACCTCCGCAGCGACA
>JANOTV010000083.1:0-10122 GCA_031416495.1 Gemmatimonadota bacterium | reverse complement strand
CTTGCCGGTACGAGCCGACTGACTGTGACGCTCCACAGGTTTTAGCATCTGGGGCCCGGCAGTACCGGTGCCGCCGCGACGAGAGGCGAGCGATGAGAATCGCTGTCGAGTGCTGGACATCGTGCGCGGCGAATGCCCGTGCGCGTCGCGTGGCACGCCGTCGGCGCGACTGAACCGTTGATCGTGCCGCTCGCGAAACTCTTCGGATAGCAGCGCTGGCCGCATACGGTTGCGCCGGGCCAAGCGAGCATCAAGGATCCGCTCGTGGACATCCGGAACAGCAACTCCGTCGGGATGGTGATGATGAACGGGCGGTTGTTCGACGGGAACACGCTGGACGAGGTGTATCCGAGGATGCGGAAGCTCGCGACGCAGCCGTGGGCGCGTGTGTTGCCGGCGGCGTCGGGGATGCGGTGATGCGGTGATGTAGTGATGTAGTGACGTGCTGATCACCGCCGGCGCGCTGTGATCAGCACGTTGATCTCATCCGGGCGCGGGTTGATGAAATCGAGCTGCACGCGACCGTCCGCGCGGGTGTTCACGGCCGCGGGGATCGAGCTGTTGGTCAGCATCCAGCCCGCGGGGAGCACGACGGTGTTCGACGGCCTGCCGAGCGCTCGGTCGAAAACGAGTTCGTCGTTGACGAGCTTGTAGCGCGCGGTGTCGGTGTAGGTCTCCGACATGCGCAGTCGCACCGATGCGCCCTCTGCGACCGGTGCGAAGCGGAACACGACGACCTCAGTCGTCGGTGTCAGGTCGCGCACGCCGACGTTCGCGCCTGTGATGGCGTCACCCTTGATGACTTCCCACCTGAGCGGTTCGCCGGTGTCGAGGTTGCGCGCGCTCGGGTTCGAGACGGTGCTGCCGACGCGGACGATGTTGAGGTAGCTGCTCGTGCCCGCGCGAGACTCGGTGTAGTCGTGATGGAGATCGAAGGCGTGCGTCTCCGGCTGCTGGAGGAAGTAGACGATCTCGCGGTCCTGGCGCGCGCGCTCGGTGAGGCGTGGATCTCGCCTCGGCGTTGCCATCGGGGGTGCCATCGGGGTCGTCGCGGCGCGCTGCGGCAGCGCGCGCACTGTCACCGGCGCCGCGCTCGGCGTCGCGTTCCAGAAGCTGATGCCCACGCGACCATCGGGCTCCTCGAGCACCTGCGCGGGGAAGCTCGATGATGTGAGCTCGTAGGCCATCGGCAGCACTACGGAATTTCGCTTGATGCCGAGCGAACGCGTGAAGACGAGCGTGTCGCCGCGCATGAAGTAGCTCGCGGTGTCCTCGTAGGTCTTGAGGATGAGCACGCGACTCTCGCCACCGTTCGCGGGGACGGGGCGCGGGAGGGTGACGCGGATGTAGCGCTGGTTGCTGCTGTCGGAGACGTTGATGCCGCCGACCCGTGCGACCGCGGCGCCGACTTCCTCAAAGGGCAGCGGCTTGCCGGTGGCGCGGTCGGTCACCTGCTCGTCGGTCGCGATGCTGCCGGCGCGGATCGGATTGAAGTAGTGCGTTGCGCCTGGGGTGGTGGCGGTGACTTCGTATATGATTCGGAATTTCGCCGAGCCGGGGGCGAGGAGTTCGTAGCGGGTGTAGGCGTCGGACTCGGTTTGCCGCGGCGGGATTGAGGCGAGCTGGGCGAGTGCGGAGGCCGGGAGGAGCAAGGCGGCGGCGAGGGCGGCGAGAAGAGCGGCGGATGAAGTGCGCATGCATCGAAGGTGCAGCGTCTGAGCACTTTTCGCCATCTTCGACTGCATCGAATCCCAGCGGAGTGGTCATACCTACATCGGCCGGTGTCGATGAAAGTCTGACCACGGTGGCGACCGTCAGACCCCCCATCCATCATTCCCGGGTCACCGTTTTCACGCTTCGCGACCAGACCTCGCTCCCGGAACCGCGCATCCCCGCTTCGCCACCAGTCTCCACCGCGGCAAGGAACAACGCCGGTCTCTTGCTCCACGCCGTGCCCGACGCCGACGCGGGCACGGCCTGGCTGCTCGATGAACTGCGCGCGCTCACCATCGGGCCCTTCGACAAGCCCGTCATCCTCGCGAGCCACGCAGCGCTGCAGCGCGCCCTCACGCTAGGCGTCGCGCGCGCGCTCGGATGCGCGGCGTCGATGCGGTTCGTGTCGCCTGCCGGCTGGGTGGATGAGATCGCGGGGCTCGAGGGACGCGATCGCGAATGGCGGCCGACGGCGATGGCATGGCGGCTCACGGCGGTCATGCGTGATCAAGTAAATGCGTTGCCGCAGTCGGCGCAGCACTACGTGAATGATGGCGATGCGGTGGCCCTGCTCGATTTCGCGCGCGCGGTAGCGCAGCGGTTCCGGGCGTATCTGTTGTATCGGTCGGCGTTGTTGCTGGCGTGGGAGGAGGGCAAGTACGCGCATGGTGGCAACGCCGACGAGCAGTGGCAGTGCGCGCTCTGGCGCGCACTGGTCGCCGCCACGGGCACGAGGTCGCCTGCACAGATCTGCGCTGACCTGGACCACGGCCGGTTCCGGTGCCCCGAGAGTGTGCCCGAGGTGGTGCTCATGGTCGCGGGCGCGACGCTGCCGCCGACGACGCGCGCGGTGCTCGAGGCGATCAGCGCGGAGCGCGTGGTGAAATGGTGTGTCGTGTCGCCCGCGTCTGCGAACGGCACCACCACCCTGCTCCGCGGCGTTCAGTCGCTCATCGCCGGACAGCCCTCCGTGCCGCGTCCGCTCGACGACACGCTCACCTTCCACGCCTGTCACTCCCCGCTGCGCGAGATCGAGACCCTGCGCGAACGCCTCGTGGCGGCGCTCGAAGCCGATCAGACGCTCCGCCCGCACGACGTCACGCTCTACGTCACCTCGCTCGATCAGTACCTGCCCGCGATCGACGCCGTGTTCGGTGTCGATGAACCCGGACTGCCGCGCCTTCCATATGAAGTCGCGGGACGCCCCTACCGCGATCGCTCGCCACTCGTCGCGGCGTTCCTCCAACTGCTCGAAGCGAGCGATGGACGCGCGACGCTCGAGGAGATCGGTGGACTGTTGCGCTCGCCGCCGATCGCAGCTGCCGCAGGATTCTCCGAGGACGAGAGTGGAGCCGTGACCTCGTGGGCCACGCGCGCCGCGATCGTCTGGGGCGCTGATGCCGCCGACCGCGAAGAACGCTTCGGCCTCCCACCGCTCGAAACGGGCACCTGGCGTCGCGGCATCGACCGCCTCGTGCTCGGCGTCGCGATGGGACGTACTGACTCACCCGTAGGCGATGTACTGCCGGTGTCGGGAGAGATGGCTGGGCAGGCAGAACTCATCGGGCGCTTTTCCGAGTGGACGGAAGCGCTCTTCGCGACCTTCACCGAACTGCGCGACGAGCATTCGGCGACGGAATGGCGCGCGCTGCTGGAGCGCGTGGCCGCGAAACTCCTGCGCGCGCATGGCGGCGATGACTTCGACGCACTGCGCACACTCCGTGCGGCGTGGACCTCCGCGCTGGAGGAGGTTGAGCAGATCTCGGGAGATGCGCCGGTGCGACTCTCGGCGATCCGCTCGCTCATCGAGCACGAGCTCGAGGAGCGCACTGGCGGGCTCGGGCATCTGCGCGGAGGCATGCGCGTCTGCACGCTCGAGGCGGGCACCGTGCTTCCCGCGCGCGTCGTCCTCATCGCCGGCGTGGATGACTCACTGCATCCCGCGAGTGGCGGTTCGCTCGCATGGGACCTGCTGCATGTCGCACCTGAGCCAGGCGACCCCGACCGCCGCGCCGACTCGCTCGCTGCGTTCCGCGAGGCGATCTCCACGGCTCGCGCGCGCGCGCATCTGGCGTGGACGGGGTTCACGATGGCCAAGCACGAGCCACGCGCGCCATCGGTCGCCGTCTCCGCGCTGAGAGACCTGGCCGAGCAGCTCACGGGGAGTGATGCACGACTGGTGACGGAAGAACCGGCGCATCCCTTCTCGGCGCGGATGTTCTCGGCCGACGACGATCGGCTCGCGAGCGCGGCCACGCGCTGGGCGCAGGCGGCGGCGTTGATCGGCACGCGCGGGGGCAGCCATGTGCCGTTCGCGCCGGGGGCATTGGACGATCCTCCCGCCGCAGGACTGCCCACCGCGGGACTGTCCGCCGAAGCGCGCCTGATCTCGCTCGACATGCTCGCCGAGTGCGTGAAGGATCCCACACGCTTCTATTGCCGCCGCGTGCTCCAGTTGCTCGTGCATGGCGAGGACGAGGAACTCGCCGAACGCGAGCCGCAGGCACTCAAGCTCCCCGTGAAGGTCGTCGATGGCGCGCTGCGCAAGATCTCCTGGCGGCTCGAGTCGGCGCAGCGCGCTGGCGACAAGCGCACGCTCGCCGATGTCTGCGAGTGGATCATGCACCAGCCGGAGATGCCATACGGCGAAGAGGGGCGCGTGCTCGCCGATCTCGTCGGCAAGCGCTGGTGGCCGCAGGTGGAACGCATGCGCAGCATCGAATGGCGCGAGCCGGTCGCCGTGCAGCTCGATGTCGGCGGTGGACGGTGGACGATCGTCGGACGTCTTGACCGGCTCACCGACGAAGCGCGCGTGGTGGAGTCGCTCTACAAGATGAAATCGTACTCGGCGGTGGGGCATTGGGTGCCGCACCTCGTATTGAACGCGATCGCCGAGCGCGCACTCGCAGGCGATGCATTCCCCGAGCGCGCACTCCCCCGCACGACCCGTGTCCTCGCCGATGAGGAGTGGAGCCTCGGTCCGGTCGACGACGCCGCAGGGGAGCTTGCGCGCCTCTGTGCGTTCTACGACGATGCCCTCGCGGCTCCGCAGCCACTGTTCCGCCATGCAGCCTGCGACTGGCTCAACGCGATCGGCGTACTCACGCGCGCCGAGGCCGGGGAAGACGCACGGCGAAAGGCGCACACGGCGGCGCGGAAGGCGTGGCATGGGACGCCGGCGATGGGATTCGCCGGAGAGATGGATAGCGAGTGGAACCAGCTCTGCTGGCCCGACCGCGGGTTCGACGATGACAGGGACCAGGCGTTCGTCGATCTCTTCGCCGATCACGCCGAGCGCTTGCTGCTTCCGTTCCGCCGCGCGTGCATCGGACTCGCGAGGGATGGGTGAGCGTCCCAGCCGACTTCATCTCCGGCGATGGCCCGCATCTCGTGGAGGCATCGGCCGGCACGGGCAAGACGACGTGGATGGTGCGCACGGCGGTGCGACTGCTGCTGCAGGATGCCGGCGTGCCGACCGTGCGCAACGCGGAGCACCTGCTCGCGGTCACCTTCACGCGTGCGGCGACGGCGGAGCTGAAGGAGCGGCTGCGACGCGAGCTGCTGTTGGTGGACCGTCTGTCGAAGGGTTTTGCAGGCGGCGCGCACGACGGGTGGATCGTGCAGATGCTCGCGGCGGGCGGCGCGCCGATGAAGGCGCGGCTCAGGGCGGCGCTCGACTCCATCGACCGACTCGCGGTCACGACGATCCACGGCTTCTGCAAGGGAGTGCTCGAGGAGTTCGCGCTCGAGTGCGGTGTGCCGGTAGGGCTGCGCTTCATCGACAGCGACTTCGAGTATCTCGACGGCGCGGCCGCTGATGAATGGCGCGCGCTCACCTGGGCGCCCGGGCCGGTGAGTGCGCACGTGCTCGGCGCGCGCGCGTCCGACAAGACGCGTTGGTCGCCGAAGGAACTGCGCCGCGGCGCGGAGCGCGTGCTCGGCGCGGCAGGCGCGGTGCGGCCGGCGCGAGCGAAGGAAGGCGAAGCGTTCGCGCCTGTGCGCACCGCGCTCACGCAGTTGCTGCCGGGGTGGGACGAGGCGCGCCTGCGCGCCTTCTACGCGGCGGCGAAGTGGAACAAGGGCAAACCTGACGTTGACGCACTTTCCGAAGCGATGAGCACACTGGCCCGCGGCGAGGAGCCCGAGATCGCGCACATCACGAAGTGGGCGCGGTCGGCGATCACACCGGTCGCAACGAAGCGATCGACGGAACAGAGGGCGCGTCTCGCCGGCGAGTCGTTCCTCGATCTGTGCGAGCGGGTGCTCGAGGCGCAGCAGGTCTCCGACAAGCTCCTCTGGCAGGAGGCAGTGCTCTCCATCGTCGATCGCACTGAGCGCGCGATGCGCGCCGATCGCGTCACGAGTTTCAATGGCATGATCTCCATGCTGAGGGACGCGGTGGACGATGGTGCCGCCGGCGAGCGCCTTCGCGCGACGCTCTCGTCCCGCTACGACGCCGTGCTCGTGGACGAGTTCCAGGACACCGACTGGGCGCAGTGGAGAATCTTCTCGAATACCTTTGGCAGGCGGCCGCTGATCCTTGTCGGCGACCCGAAGCAGTCGATCTACGGATTCCGCGGCGCCGACATCACGGCGTATCGTGCGGCGAAGGAAGAGGCGCGCGCGTACGGCAACGATCGCGTCGCGTCGCAGACCGACAACTATCGCTCCGATGCGCCGCTCATCGACGCGACCGAGAAGCTCTTCAGCCTGACCGACCGTCCGTTCGACGCCGACACTGCGGTGCTGTGCTACGAGCCTGTGAACGCCGCACGCGCCACCGTCTCGATCACGGACAACCATCCCAACCGCCGCGCACTCTCGTTCTTCGATCTCGGAGCTGGAACCGCTGAGCAACTCGAGGGAAGCACGGCGCGTGCGATCGCGGACGAGATCGCGCGATTGCTCAGCGACCCGGGCGTGACGATCGTGTCCGGCGGAGACGCCGCGCCGCGCGCGGTGAAGGCGTCGGACATCGTGATCCTCGTCTCGGCCAATCGCCAGGCGGTGCCGTTGCAGCGCGCCCTGCGCGCCCTGCGCATCCCCGCAGTGACGGGCACCACCGGCGCGATCACCGAATCGCCGACCTGGCACGACCTGATGTACCTGATCGACGCGATCGACGATCACTCGGACCAGCGCGTGGTGCGCCGCGCGCTGGCGACGCCTATCGGCGGCTATACCGCGCAACGGTTGTTGGCGCTGGAGCAGGACGCTGTGCTCTGGCGTCGCCTCGTGGAGCGACTCGCCGAGGCGCGTCACGACTGGGAGTCGGTGGGTGTGCTGGCGGCGCTCATGCGCCTGACGAACGAGTGGGGAGCGCGCGAAGCGCTCGCCACCTTCCCCGATGGTGAACGCCGGCTCACGGACTTCCGTCATACGATCACGCTGCTGCAGGAGGCCGAGCGCGAAGGGCATCGCGCGCCGATGCGACTGCGCAGTTGGGCCGCAGCGTTCGCGAAGGCAGGGAATGTCGACAGCGACCGGCGCCAGCAGCATCTGGAGTCGGACGCCGAGGCGGTGACGATCAGCACCGTGCATGGCGCGAAGGGACTCGAGTGGCCGATCGTCTTCTGCGGGTATCTATGGAAGGGAGTGAGGGAGCGCTCCGACACTCCGCGCGTGGCGCGCTTCGCGGATGGTTCGCAGCGCCTGGTGTTCGACGGCGCCACGCTGCTCGATGGAGAGACGCCTCCCGACTCGGCGCTCTCGGAGGGACTGCGTCTTGCGTACGTGGCGCTCACACGGGCGCGGAGTCGCACGTACGTCGTCTGGGCGCGCGATGGTGGAAAAGGCATACCGCCACTCATGCACCTGATGGGGTCGCTCGCGATCGGTGGCAGCAGCGAGTCGCCCGCAGCGGTTATCGCGTCGCGGTATCCCGTGGTCATCGGTTGTTCGTCGCGCGAGGATCTCGCGGTGATGATGCGTGGGCGGGCACCCATCGCGCCCATCGCACCCATCGCGCCTCTGGCTCGCACCGCAGTGCTCGCGCCGGGCCAGACGCGCAGTTGGACGGTCTCGTCGTATACGCGTTTCACCAAGGGACTCAAGGCGCACGCTGCGGTGGCTCCTACGATCCTCGAACCCGGACCGGTGGATGAAGCCGAGGCGGAGGTATCGCCGGAGATCAGGGCCGATCAGCTCCCGGGCGGCACGCACACCGGCAATGCACTGCATGACCTCTTCGAGCGGCTCGACTTCACCTCGGTCGGCGAGCAGGCAACGGTGGATGCGGCGATCGGGAAGATGCTCACCGACTTCTCCCTCCCCCGCGCCGATGCGGACGCTGCGCAGCGCGCGGGCGCGGCGCAGCTCGTGCGTCGCATGCTGAGCGCTACGCTCGGCGCGCCGATCCCCGGTGCGACCTCGCCGCTGTCTGCCGTGCAGAGAGAGGAGACGCTGCGCGAGTGGCGGTTCAACATCCCCATGCACGATGTCTCCGCGCAGCGGCTGGCGGCGGTGTTCCGCGCAGAGGGTGGCCTCGGCGCGCGGTATGCGGCGATGCTCGACAGGTCGGGGCGCAGTGCCATTGACGGATATCTCACTGGCAGCGTGGACCTCGTCGCGCTGATCGACGGTAAATGGTGGATCATCGACTGGAAGTCCAACACGCTTGGCGACGATGCCGCGGCGTATGATGTTGCCTCGTGCGCCGAGGCGATGATCGAGGCGCACTACCTGCTGCAGTACCATCTGTACGTGGTCGCGCTGCATCGATTCTTGCGGTCGCGGCTCGGCGCGCGGTATGACTACGAGCGTGATTTCGGCGGTGTCGGGTACGCGTTCCTGCGCGGACTCGCGATGGGCGCGCCGGCCTGGTTCACCGACCGACCATCGCTCGCGATGGTCGAGGCGCTCTACGCCTGCATCGGGTACGCGCCATGAGTGCGTCCGTTTCCGCGAGCGCATTCCTGCGCGAGGTCGGCCCGTTGGGCGCGGCGTTCCATCGGCAGGTACTCGCCGCCGGGCGCGGGACAGATGAGGGCGGCCTGGTTGCGATCGCCGGCGCGATACTCATGCGCGCGACGATGCACGGGCACAGCTGCTTGTCGATCGACGACATCGCCGCGCACGCCGGCGAGTTGGGCGCTGCCGATCTCTCGGGCGAGGCGGTGCGCGCAGCGCTCGCGACGCATGCATGGGTCGGCGAGGGCGATGGCGCGACACCCCTCGTCCATGAGAATGGCCAACTCTTCCTGCGCCGCTTCCGCGAGGCCGAGGTGCGACTCGCGCGCGCGATCCGCAGTCGGCTGGCGCACTCACGTTTCTCGGTGATCACCGGCGGTCCAGGCACCGGCAAGACGACCACCGTCGCGCGCCTGCTCGTGCAGCTGCTCGAAGCGGATCCCACCGTGCGCGTCGCGCTCGCCGCCCCCACGGGCAAGGCGGCGCAGCGGCTCGGCGAAGCCGTGCGCGACACGCTGACTGCGATGGGTGTCGACGCGGCAGTACGCGAGCGACTGCCATCGACAGGACGCACGGTGCACCGACTCCTCGGCTATCGCCCCAACGACGACAGCTTCCAGCGTTCGGCGAACGACCCGCTCGAGCACGACGTGGTGATCGTCGACGAAGCGTCGATGGTCCCGCTGCTCCTGATGGATGCGCTCTTCGCCGCCCTGCGCCCCGAAGCGCGCGTCGTGCTCGTGGGTGATCACGACCAGCTCGCCTCGGTCGAGTCCGGCTCGGTGCTCTCCGACATCATCGCGGCGTTGCCTTTGCGCGGCGCGGTCACGCGACTCGTGCACAGTTATCGCTTCGATGACACGAAGGGCATCGGCGCGCTCGCCCGTGCGATCCGCGATGGCGACGCCGATGCCGCGATGAGCGCGCTCGCGAACACCGACGGTTCCATCGTGCACGCCGGCGACACGGCGCGTGGCGCGCAGTGGCTCGACGTGATGGAGGAGCCGGCCGCCGCGCTCTACGCCGCGGCCTCGCCGGACGCCGCGCTGGCGGCGCTGACGCAACTGCGCGTGCTGTGCGTGACGAACGTCGGACCGGCCGGAACGGAGGCACTCACGCCGCGCATCGAGCAGAAGTTGCGCCAACTCGGGCATGCCGCGTCGGGGCGTTCGTATCGTGGTCGTCCGGTGCTCGTGACACGCAACGACTACACGCTCGATGTCTTCAACGGCGACATCGGCGTGGTCTGGGACGAGGTCGATGCGGACGGTTCGACGGCGCAGCGCCTGTTCATCGCGAGCACGGAGCCAGGAATCGCGGCGAAGGGATTCCCGCTCTCTCAACTGTCGGATGCCGTGACTGCGTGGGCGATGACGGTGCACAAGTCGCAGGGGAGCGAGTTCGACACCGTCGTCGTCGTGCTGCCCGACACCGACGTGCGAGTGCTGACGCGCGAGCTGCTCTACACGGCGGTGACGCGCGCGAAGTCGCGGGTGGTGA